>DATCLO010000069.1:0-48471 GCA_036563875.1 Cyclobacteriaceae bacterium | reverse complement strand
TAAGGCCAACCTGATACTGGGAACACTCAACCTTCAAACGTACTAAGCGTTTTTTAATGCTTGCTTGACTAAATCTTCCAAGGTAATGGTTATTCCTGATTTTTTCAGGACGGCATCCACACTTTTCTCAGCCGCTGCTTTTGGTAGGCCCAGCGTGAGCAATGCTGATAACGCCTCGTTGCGCAAAGTATTGCGGGGGTCAATTGAAATAGCCGCCCCGTCTTCAAGAGACTCTTTTTTCAGCTTGTCTTTGAGCTCAATTATGACGCGTTGTGCTGTCTTGCCTCCGATCCCTTTCACAGCCTGGAGCGTCATGACATCTTCGCGAAGTATTGCGGTTTTCAGTTCCTGGATTGTTAGATACGAAAGCATGAGGATGGCCGTGTTCGGCCCCACTCCATTCACGGATATCAGGAGTTGAAACAATCGCTTTTCCGGGAGGCTGCTGAAGCCGTACAATATGTGCGCGTCTTCGCGTATCGCCAGGTGGGTATGGATTCGCACCCGTTCCTGGTTCTTGATTGCAGCGTACGTTTGCAGCGATATCTGCAACTGGTATCCAACGCCATTGACGTCTACATGCACAAAAGTGGGTTCGCAGTGAACCAGCTTCCCATCAAGAAAAGCAATCATAAAAAAATGCTAAAGCCGGGTTTGAATCCGAAATATCAAGAGAACCGCACACAAATCAAAAGGCGGCAGGCCAGTCGGCCTTTCCGGCGTCGAACGGTTGTGGAATGGGCACGGACTTCAGGCCGCGGTCCCCGGCTCACGCTTTTGCGCATCGACCACAGCGATGGCCGCCATGTTCACGATTTCACGGATGGAGCTTCCGAGTTGAAGGATGTGAACCGGCTTCTTCATGCCCAGGAGAATGGGACCAATGGCTTCCGCACCACCGATCTCCATCAGGAGTTTGTATGCGATGTTGCCGGCGGCAAGGTTGGGAAAGATCAAAGTGTTCGCTCCCGTTTCTGCCAGCGCGCTGAAAGGATAGGTCTCTCTTTGGATGACAGTGTCGAGCGCAACGTTCGCCTGAATGTCGCCTTCAACAATGAGCCCCGGATTATTCTCGCGCGCCATCTGCACGGCCCTCCGGGTCTTCTCCGGAATATCACCCTTCGATGAACCAAAGTTGGAATAGGAGAGTACAGCGATCCGTGGTTCGATGTCGAAGAAGCGAACACCACGTGCCGTGAGATCGATGATCTCAGACAATTCCTCGGCAGTCGGATCAACATTCACCGTAGTGTCAGCGAAGAAGTACGTCCTCTTCTTATTAAGAATGATGTACATACCTGCAACCCGGTTTACACCAGGTTCAACACCGATGACGTGAAGCGCGGGAAGGATCGTCTTCGGATAATCTTTGGTAAGACCAGACACGAGCGCGTCTGCATCTCCTGTTTCCACCATCATGGCGCCGAAATAGTTGCGCTCTGACATGAGGCGAACACAATCCTGATATGTCAATCCTTTCCGTTGTCTCTTTTGATAAAGGATCTTTGCGTAGCGTTCTATTGTCTCCTTTTCGCCGCGGGGGTAGATGATAGGACATCCTTCAAGATCGAGATGATACTCCTGGATAAGTGCAGTGATTTCCTTACGACTTCCGAGAAGTATCGGCTCTGCAATCTTTTCGTCTTTCAGAATCTGCGCAGCTTTCAGAATCTTGGGATGGGTCGCTTCGGCGAAAACTACACGTTTCGGATTTCGCTTCGCGCGATCGATAACGTGCGACATCAGTTTCTGATCGATACCGATCCGCTGCTGCAGTTCTACGTGATATTCACCCCAGTCGGTGATGGGGCGAGTTGCCACTCCCGAATCCATCGCAGCTTTTGCTACTGCAGGTGATATGGTCGTGATCAATCGGGGATCAAGAGGTTTCGGGATGAGGTAATCGCGACCGAACTGCAACTTCGGCATGCCGTACGCTTTGGCCACGATGTCGGACACCGGTTCCTTTGCCAGATTGGCCAGCGCGTGAACAGCAGCAAGCTTCATTGCTTCATTGATCTCTCTCGCGCGCACGTCAAGAGCGCCGCGGAAAATGTAAGGAAATCCCAATACGTTATTGACCTGGTTGGGATGATCTGAGCGACCGGTTGCCATTATGATGTCGCTTCGCGTCTTCAGCGCAAGGTCGTAGTCGATTTCCGGGTTAGGATTCGCCAGTGCGAAGACGATCGGATCTTTCGCCATGTTGCGAAGGTCTTCGGGTGTTATTGCATCAGCTACCGAAAGGCCAACAAACACGTCAGCGCCCACCATCGCTTCGCGCAGGGTCTTAACATCGCGATCGGTGACAAACTGGCTTTTGATTTCGTCGAGATTGGTCCTGCTTCGGTTGAGAACACCCTTGCTGTCGCACATCACGATGTTTTCGCACTTCGCGCCAAGGGCGACGTACAGCTTCGTGCAGCTTATAGCTGCGGCACCTGCACCATTGACGACGATCTGTATCTCGTCAATTTTTTTTCCGGCCAACTCAAGGGCGTTGAGCAGCGCAGCTGCGGAGATGATCGCGGTGCCGTGCTGATCGTCGTGCATGATGGGAATCGAAAGCTGGCGACGAAGTTCAGTTTCTATCTTGAAGCACTCTGGTGCTTTGATGTCTTCCAGGTTGATAGCGCCGAAAGTCGGCTCAAGCGACTTTACGATGGCAATGAATCGGTCCGGGTCTTCTTCATTGATTTCGATATCGAATACGTCGATTCCCGCGAAGCGTTTGAAAAGAACGCCCTTTCCTTCCATCACAGGCTTTGATGCTTCCGGACCGATGTTGCCGAGTCCGAGCACTGCAGTACCATTGGATATCACCGCGACTAAGTTTCCCTTTGCGGTGTACTTATAGACATCATCCTTGTTGACTGCGATTTCCTTGCAGGGTTCGGCTACGCCGGGGGAGTAAGCAAGTGCGAGGTCCATCTGCGAACTCAGTATTTTGGTAGGCACCACCTCGATCTTACCGGGCTGCCCCTGCATGTGATAGTTCAGGGCATCTTCCCTGCGAATCTTAATTGACATGGTTGAATTTTGGTCCCGGAAACAAAGATAAGGGAATGTGTTGGAGTGTTGATGTGTTGAAGTGTTGAAGTTGTCGCTTATCCACGTCCGTGCGATCATCAACGCCCCTACTGCTCCCTGTTGCTGCCGGCAGGCACGGTCTTGAACGTTTGGACGATCGCTTCCAGCTCGCGCATGATTTCGCGTTGGGCTTTGCTGGGACTGTAGGTGAAGCCTTCGATGTAGTACAACATTCCGTTATCGGGGTCCGCAACTGCAATGCCTGCAAACGGTCCGCCCATGCTCTTGTTGTTCGTGCGCCAGATGCCACGTATTTCCATAGCGTACTGATCATTCAACCGTGTTTGTCTGGCCGTGACAGGAAGGAAGGGGACCTCTCGTTCTGTTATTACGTAGCTAATCGGGTTGCTAGGGTCAGCATACAGGTACTTTCGCGCGACTTCATCACGCCAGGCAACAATGCTGTCAGGCAGTAATTGGTACTCGCTTTCGTATGGTTTGATCGCAACGAAGATATCCTTGTCGACCTCCGTTTCGATACGACGGAACCACACGAAGTCCTTCTGCTGATCGGCAAGCACGTAGCCATGAGGGAAGCGGAGTGAAATATTGTATTCCTTTTCAAGGAATTCTGTGAGCGGCCTTGTTGTCTTCGTCCTCGCGATGGCTTGTTGCAGTCGTTCCCGTTCGACATTGTTAAAGAATCCGACGAGCGTTGACGCATGCGTCTTGAGGTCGCGTATTAGCTTTTCTTCATTAGGGCCGAACAGGTACATCACGACCTGACCGCGAGAGTGAACGTCCCGCGCTGTAGTATGGAAGAAGGTTGTGTCGGTGCGAATGTTCTCCAATGATTCCGGTGTGAAAAGGCTCATGATACGCCGTGAACCCTGCGAGTTCTCGTCCAGAGTGAACACGTATATGATGTTGCGCATGTGCGTCAGCAGATCGATTCTGCCTGATGGATGCGCTGAGATCAGTCGGAAATATTCCTCGTCATGCGGCAGTCCAGGTACTTCCGCAGCGAACACTTCGCGTAAGGCGTCGCCGAGAGGACCCCGCCACTGCGCGGAGTCTATTATAATGAGGAGTTCTCCTGGAGCACCTGTGGCACGAGGCAGAAGTTCCTTGTTATTTTTTGAGTCACAGGCGGCAAGCACTACGGCCAGAACGAACCAAATGCGGATCATTTTAAGCATGATGTCAGCGTTTATTGGAAATAATGCCGAGGTTAGGCAATAGTCACGCTGCGCCGTGAGGCGAAGACATGGCCGGAGCCCCTAAACTAACAATTAAATTCCCAATACCAGTTTTTGTCCGGCGTGAATCTTGTTGCCGGTGAGATTGTTAAGCGACTTCAGCTTTTCGATTGTGACCCCTTCAAACTTCCGTGAAATGTCCCACAACGTGTCTCCAGGCTGTACCACGTACGTCTTGGAGTCGGGGATAGGGGTAGGTGTGGATGAGGATGTACGCGCCGATGCTACTGCAGTCGACTGAGAAGGTTTCAGCCAGATGTTGAGGCGCTGACCGACGCGGATGGTGTTGCTGCTGAGATTGTTCCACTTCTTGATGTCGCTCACGCGGACGCCGTATCGAAGCGCAATAGACCCAAGAACGTCTCCGCTGCGGACCTTGTATACAATCCGGTCGCGACCATATGTGCTGCCTGGCGTATTGCGTGCCAGCATTTCGAGTTCCTTCTTCCCGACCTTGGAGGCAGAATCAAGGATAGCCACACGATTTTGCTCCAGCCGCTCTTTGGCAAGCACGGGAATGTAAATCACATAAGGCTTTTGCGTATCGGGAAGCGCATTGTGCTTAACGGAGGGGTTCAGCTTCTGCATATCCTCGAGGCATATGCCCGTGAGTTTCGCGAATGTCTCAAAGTGGATGTAACGGTTCACCATCATCGTATCCGCAGCCATCAGCATTTCCTCGCCCTCGTCGATGAAGTTGTGCTGCTCCAGATAATTGAGCGTGTAGATCATGGCGACAAATTGCGGCACGTACGACCGCGTTTCGCGAGGCAGATAGTTATAGATTTCCCAGAAGGTATTCTTGTAGCCCGACCGACGGATGGCGCGTTTTACGTTACCGGGTCCGGTGTTGTATGCTGCAAGCGCAAGCTCCCAGTCATTGAACATTCGGTACAGATCGCGAAGGTATCGACATGCAGCATCTGTGGCCTTTTCAGGATCCATGCGCTCGTCGAGATACCAATCCTGGTGCAGGCCGTAGAACCGTCCGGTTGCAGACATAAACTGCCACAAGCCCACCGCGGAAACGCGCGATACAGCTCGGGGATTCAGCGCCGATTCAATTATGGAAAGGTATTTCAACTCATCGGGAAGCCCGTACTTTGCCAGGTAGCGCTCAAAAATCGGGAAGTAGAGATTCTTGCGACGCATCATGAGTCGCGTATAGTCGCGATCCTTTACCGTGAAGTAGTTTATGAATGCATGCACCCTTTCGTTGTAGTGGAGGGGAATTTCTCCTTCTATGCAGGCCAGGCGGTCGCGTATCAGCGAAGGGCTGTCATCGCCAGGAACGTATTCCAGGTCTGCGGGCGCGGCGAAGTAGACAAAATCGGCCGTATCTTCCTTGGACAGGATTTCCTGTTCTGCAGCGGCGAGCTCCAGCGAGTCGACCTGCATAGTATCTGAGGCTATCAGGGAAAGAGAGTCCAGCTGAAGTGCCATTTCGTCCGGGATGTCCTGTGCCATGGCGGCGCGGATCCCCAGGATCGCCCATAAAAAAAATAATCCCCTACGCATGTATTCCTCTGTGTCTCTGTCTCTTACCGTCCGGGACCCATTCGGAGAATTTCCCTGGAAAAATGAAAAAGTTTCGATTCCTCGAAATCATCGGTCAAAATCTGCATTCCGACCGGCAAACCCGTATTATCAGACCCACAAGGTAGCGAAATTGCGGGAATTCCGGCAACATTAGCCTGGACCGAAAACAGGTCTGCCAGGTACATTTCCAGAGGATTTTCCGTGTGTTCCCCCAATTTAAACGCTGTAGTGGGCGTAATTGGCATAATCATGAAATCATACATGTGAAGGATTTCCTTCATTTTATCCCGTATGATGCGGCGCACTTTCTGTGCCTTCGTATAGTACGCGTCGTAATAGCTGGCGCTCAGCACAAACGTGCCAAGCAGAATTCTACGTTGGACCTCCTTTCCAAAACCCTCTGATCTCGTCTTTTTGTACATGGAGTGAAGGTCGTGGGATGCGGGACTACGGTATCCATACCGGACGCCGTCGTAGCGCGATAGGTTGGAGCTCGCTTCTGCAGTCGCCAGGATGTAGTAGGTGGGGAGGATGTATTCTGTCAGCGGCAAATCCACCGGCTCGACCGTATGGCCGGCCGCGCGGATTTTTTCGATCCGTTCCGAAAGGTTCCTGCGTATTTCCGGCTGGATACCCTCCGCCGCTTCAAGGCCTCTCATGTAGGCAACGCGGTACTTTCTTAGGGGCTGCTGTTCCATCTCCTCGAGATAGGAGGGAACGGCTTTGCGTGATACGGTGCTGTCAAAGTCGTCAGCTCCGGAAATCACCTCCAGCACAAGCGCAACGTCTTCTATCGCCGTGCCGAAAATGCCGATGCAATCAAACGATGAGCCGTACGCGATCAGGCCGTGGCGGGAAATGCGCGAGTATGTTGGCTTGAGGCCGATTACACCACAAAAGGCGGCGGGTTGACGTACCGAGCCTCCCGTGTCGGATCCAAGTGAGATGCGGCACATGCCGGAGGCAACGGCCACGGCTGAGCCGCCGGAAGATCCGCCGGGTACGCGGGTGGGGTCAACCGAATTGAGTACGGGTCCGAACGCGGAGTTTTCATTGGACGATCCCATGGCAAACTCGTCGCAATTCTGGCGGCCGATAATTATCGCGTCTTCATCGAGCAACCGCTGTACCGCGGTTGCAGTGTACTGGGCTATAAATCCATCGAGAATCCTGCTGCCTGCCTGGAGGGGATGGTCTTTGTAGGAAAGGACGTCCTTGATGCCGACAACAAGGCCGGCAAGTTTGCCGGCCGTATTTGATTTTATCTTTTGATCAATCTGCTCTGCACGCGCGAGCGCTTCCTCTTCGTAAACGCTGAGGAAGGCGTTCAGATGAGCGTGCGTATGTATTTTATCCAGGTGTTGCCTGACTAAGGCCTTACAGGATAGGGTGCCGCGCTTCAGATCGTGTTGAATGTCACGAAGTGTGGCGTGTGTATGCACTTACTTTCCCTGATCCAGTTTTTCAACCTCCTTGCCAGCCTGGTCGACTTCCTTTTTAACGTCGCTGACGGCGTCTTTGAACTCGCGAATGCCGCGGCCCAGACCCTTTGCGAATTCAGGAATCTTCTTCGCGCCAAAGAAAATCAGCACGACGAGACCGATCAGGATCCACTCGCCCATTCCCGGCATTCCGATTAACAATATTCCGTTCATAAGATGTTGATTAAGGATGTAAAGATAGAGTATAATGCTGGAACGAAAAAATGAAGAAAACGGTGCACTTTCCGCCATTTATAAGTGAGGAAAGGCAAAAACCCATCGTATTCGGCCGGAATCAGAGACGGCCCAGCCACTGCTGCGGATCGAGGGGGGTCCGGTCTTTGTAAATGCGGAACCGCAACTCTGAAACACCATCGCTGTTGGTCATGACTTCGCCGATTTCTTCGTTGGTGGCGACTTTTTGCCCCGTCCGGACAAACACCTCCTTGAGACCGGAATAAACCGTGAAATAGTTACCGTGATTAATAATAACAGAGTTGCCAATCGTCGGCATTACAGCAACAGCGCGAACTTCACCTTCAAATATGGACCTGACTTTTTCTCCTTTCTTGGTCTGAATATTTACGCCTTCATTCTGAAGGATAACGCCTTTCAAGACGGGGTGAGCCTGCCGTCCAAAGCCCAGCGAAACGAACCCTGAAACAGGATAGGAAAACTTCGACTTGTTCTCTTCAAAGTTCGAAGAAAGGGCGACGGCATCTTTCGATGCCTCACGCTTTGCACGTGCCAGTTCTTCGCGAATAATCTCCTCGATTTTCTTGTCGAGCATTGCGATCGTTTTCTTCGTGCTCTCCAGGTCGCCGCGCAACTTCTTCTCCTGCTTTGCCAGAGTCTTTACCAGGTTGTCCTGTTTCTTTTTCAGCTCAGCAAGATTACGGCTTTCAGCCATTTGCTCATTGAGCAACGTTTGCATCTCGGCACGTTTGCCTTCGATGGCTTTAACCTGCCCTGCCAACTCATCCTGCACTTTGACGATTTGCTTCGCCTGCAGTTCGCGTGCCTGGGCATACTGCTCCATGTACCGGAGTCGTGTCAAAAGGTCATTGAGCGATTGTGCAGAGAAGAGGAAGGAGAGTGGCGAAATGCTGTTTTTAGTTTTCTGCGCTGCATACAGCATGTCGGTGAGTTCCTTTCGCAACTGCTGCAGGTCGCGTTCCAGCGCTTCTATGATGTCGTTGTTTTCAGAGATTTCTCCATCGAGGAGGCCGATCTCTCCCTTGATGGAATTGATGAGGTTTTCCTGCTGACGGATGCGCTGATTGAGCGCATTGAGTTCTCCCAGGGAGTTGGTCTTTTTTGCGACCGTCTCCGAGAGTATGCCTTCCACCTCTTTGATTTTGGCAAGGTTTCGCTGCTTTTCCTGCTGCAGTTGCGCCTTGCTCTTTTGGCCAAAAGCCGGCGGTATTGACAGGAGGCAAAAAAATAGCACTACCAGTACTCCTCTACCTGCGAACATACTTCCTGGGTATATTGAAAGGGAACTTCAGTTCCTTGTCTTCAATTTCCGCTTTACTGTATTCAAAGATAATTGTTGTGTTAATCAGCCCGGATGGCGTTTTGTACAACAAGTTGATAGTTCCGTTGTATGGGAATATCTTATCGCCAACCGGCTGGAAATTCGAATAGTCGATCGTCAATGAATTGTTCGAATCGCTCTCCTTCAACTCCACCTTTTCCACCTTCATGCTGGCGGCGTTGACATAATTGATAACGTCAACCGTGCCGGATTGTTGTTTAAGCACAAACATGGACGCCAGCTGCTCCACGATGTCCGTGCTCTGCCGGTCCATCACCAGGTTGCCAAGCATAGCCGCCTGCACCACGTCGTAGTTGATATCGAAGTTGAATCGCCTCGACAACTCCTCGTATTCGAATACGAAGTATTCATTGTCGACATTGTTGACGATTGTGATCGAATCGTGATTGATCAGAGCTTTTCCTCCCTGAACACCGATGACGGAGAACGACATCCAGATCACACTGTCCTTACGGATCCGGATATTGGTCTTTACGTCGCGCACCTTACTGCCGTCGCGCAACACCATGCGCGCCTTGCCCGAAAAGTATTCGAAATCGATCTGCTCAATAGCCAGCTCGGGTCGCGGAGTGCCGACGATCGGTGGTACCAACTTCTTGCTGCACGCTGCCAGCACCAGGGGCAGGCAGTACAACAAAAGTTTGGGAAGCCTATTCATAGATTTTTCGGTTGGCGATCTTTTTGTCCAACAGTTCGCTGTCCGCGTTGGCCTGCTTTGCTTTCTCCCACTGTACAACGGCCCCGTTGACATCCCCTAACTTAAACAAAATATCGCCATAATGTTCAAAATGGGTTGCGTTTGCCTTTCCCGTCGCCAGCGCCCGTTCCATAAACTTGCGGGCTTCCTTGTACTTTTCCCTGGCGTACAAGACCCAGGCATGCGTGTCGAGGTACACCGGATTGTCAGGGTTATCACGAACCAGCTGGGTGGACATACGCTCGGCCTTTTCCAGGTTCGCCCTTCGCAAAGCCAGGTAGTAACTGTAATTATTCAGAACTACATCATTGTCGGGTTTGAGCCGTAAGGCTTCCTCATAGGCCTGATCCGACTTGTCGTATTCCTTAAGCGAGTTGTAAACGTCCCCGAGCATGCCGTTTATCTCACCCAGCAGGTTGACGTCATCTGTAATGATCTTTTTGGCCTGTTCCAGGGCGACGGACGCCTCTTCATAGTTCTTCTTCCTCAGGTGAGCGTATCCATTGAAGTAGTACAGCATCCCCTGGTTCGGGAACATTTCAAGAGCTTCGTCTGAGTGACGGATGGCGTTGTCAAACTGATTTAGCTGTGTCTCGAGGTAAATAAGATTCTGCCATACTTCGAATGAGACATCACCGGAACGTATGGCTTGCTGGTAGGCGTTGATAGCTTCGCTGTTGCGTCCTGTCGATAAATACAAATCTCCCCCAAGGACGTACACATCGGAACTGGCGGGATACATTGCGACCAGTTTTTCATAAAGTGACAGTACGTATGCCTCCTTTTCGGGATCGGATTGGTTACGCATCCTATTCTGGTGGAGCTCCGTGTTGTACGCGCCGAGTATGATCAGTTTACTTCCCTGCTCAACTGAAGGATCGTCGAAAAGGTCAGTAAGCAGAGCGCGTGCTTTTGCCTCCTCTTTCGTATCGCGATAGAAACCGGCAAGCAGCATTCGGGCATTGCCGGCATCGGGATTTTCCGCTACAAACTTTTCAAGGTATTGGATTGCAACCGGAAGCTGACCATTCTTTGACATTACCTCTGCGAAACCCATGGCGTAGCGTTCTTCGCCCGGGAATGCTTCAAGAAGCTTTTTTCCTTCGGCAATCGCCTGGTCAACCTTACCCTGTTCGAGGTAGAGTCTTAGCTTTTGGACCGATGATATTTCATTGACACCAAAGATCGATTCCGCCCTATCGTATACGCGAATAGCGTCAGCGGGTCTCTTGCTGTATTGATAAACTACGGCGAGATCGTACAGATACTCTTCCGTCCCCGGCACTTCCTTCATCATCGTTTCGTACAACTCCGCCGCCTTGTCGAACCGCGCGAGAGTGTTGTAGATGTTTACGCCAAGCAGGTAGAAGTACTTGTTCTTCTTTTCAAGGCGGAGGGCCGTTTCAATGCTGGTCACCGCCTTTAGCATGTCGTCCTGGCGCTGGCTGCGCGAGAGAACCTCTGCGATCTTATAATGAACGGTGGCATTTGACGGATCTACGTCCAGTGACTTCTGGTAATAAAGGAGGGCTTTGGCGTAATCTTCAAGGATAAAGTACTTCTCAGCCTCTGTAAAGTAAAATTCAGCTTCCCGTTGGCGGATATTGTGGGCGGTATGTTCATCCTGAACCTTCTTTTTTTTCTGGCCATACGTCGCCGCAGGGAAGAGACACAATGCCACGCCCACCAGGAAAAAGCTGAAGATCCTGAATGCCATCAACGTTCTTGCGTGTTACCTTCTACGATCTGATCGAAACAATCCGCCTCCAAAATGCAAGGTCAGACGACAAAATTAAGCAAAAATCCCCATAATCTCCGAGAATGCGGCAGCCGGACCAAGCGGTCGCTTTCCGGCAACATCGGGGGACTAAAGGTCTACCGATGCCCGCAGTCCCTTGCGCTCAATGAGGAAAACCAGCCCCGCAACCGCCAGCACTACGAGGTTGTGGGCGAGGAATTCTGATGCCCCTTCAAACGGCAGGGTGTTGACCCCGTACACCAACAACACCGTCAACACGATATACGTCAGGTCCGTTCCTACCCGATATGGAATCGGGTAAAAGCGTCTCCCTGTGAGGTAACACGCAGCGGCAATAGAAAAGTAACAGATGAGAGCCGCCCAACTGCTGCCTACGTATCCGGCTATGGGGATGAGTATGTAGTTGGCAATGATCGTAACGGCTGCTCCGCCAAGAGAAATTATCGTTCCGTAATAGGTGCGGTCCGTGAGCTTAAACCACACTGACAGGTTATAATAAACACCCAAAAAGAGATAGGCTGTCAGCAAAATAGGCACGATCGACAATCCCTCCCAGTAGGCCTCACTGCGAAGGAAATGTCTTAATACATCCAGGTTGACGCCAATGGCAAGCAAGAGCAGGCAACACGTCACGATAAAGTAGTGATTGACCATCGCGAACAGACGACGTGAATCTTTCTCGCGCGCATTGCTGAAAAAGAACGGCTCCGCTGCAAAGCGGAACGCCTGAATTACAAGGTTCATGAACACAGCGAACTTGTAGTTGGCACCGAATACCCCAAGAGCATAAGCACTGCTTCTTCCGGGGTAAAAGTTTTCGGGGAGCCATTCTCTCAGCGTGATCCGCGAGAACATTTCATTGGTTGTTCCTGCAAGTCCTGTCAGCATGATGGGAAATGCATAAACAAGCATCGCATAGAAGAGACGTTTCTCGAGGGCAGGGCGCCAGTGTATGAATACAGGGAGGAAGAAGACGATATAGAGTGCGTTGGCGAGAAGGTTGATGAGAAACACATAGGCGACACCGATCTCCGGATCGTACGCAACCTTGAGGAAATAAAAGTTGAGGACTACGATGATGAGGACGTTGATAATCCGGTAGAGCGCAAACCGCGCCGCTTTCTTTTCAAGCCGCAGCCGCGCAAAAGGAATAGCGACCAAGGCATCGATTGCCACAATCGCCGTAAGCCAGACGATGTAATCGCGATGCTCAGGTATGTCCATTTGAGCTGCAAGCGGACCAGCGAAAGCGATGAAGAACGTGGACAGTGCAAGTGTTATGATCGTTACCGCCGTCTGTGCCGTGTTGAACACGGTAGCAGGCTCAGCCCCTTCCTTGGTGGCAAAGCGAAAGAAGGCGGTCTCCATCCCGAAGGTGTACAGCACATTCAGAAAGGCCACCCATGCATACACATCGGTAATGACTCCGTATTCGGCTGGATTGAAAACCGACGTGTGCGGAAGGATGAGTACGAAATTGATGACGCGTGGCAGGATGCTGCCGAGCCCATAGATGGCTGTCTCCCCGGCGAGTCGCTTTATCTTGCTCAATTACCGTCCTTTAAAGTTGGTTTTTCGTTTTTCCAGGAACGCCGATGTTCCTTCTTTGAAATCATCAGTCGCGGCACAGTCGGCAAAATTTTTCGCTTCCGCTTCGTATCCATTCGCACTGTCCACAGCGGCATTAACACTGTCGATCGCTTTCGCCACAGCAACTGGTGCTTTCGAAAGAATTTTTGAGAGAATCTGTCGCGCCAAGGCCATCAGCGCTTCGCGATCAGGTACTGTGCGATTAACTACGCCGATGCGGTACGCTTCAGCTGCATCAATCATGTCGCCCGTGAGGATGAGCTCAAGCGCTCTTCCCCTGCCGGCAAGTTGCGTGAGACGCTGCGTGCCTCCATAGCCGGGGATCGTTCCGAGGTTTACTTCGGGTTGCCCCAGCTTCGCATGTTCTACTGCAATGCGAATGTGACACGACATAGCCAACTCACAACCGCCTCCCAACGCAAAGCCGTTGATGGCAGCAATGACAGGCTTCGGGCAACGCTCGATCTTTCTGAAAAGACCCTGACCGTATTCTGACAAGGCCATCGCATCCTCGCGACTCATCGCCGCCAGTTCACGAATATCCGCACCAGCAACAAACGCCTTATCACCGTCGCCGGTCAATATCACTCCGCGAATCTTTTCATTATTGTAAATGTCCTCCAGTGCCTGCGCCAATTCGTGGAGCGTAGCCTGATTCAGCGCATTAAGCGCTTCAGGCCGGGAGAATGTAACGACGAGAATGCCGTCAGTATCAAGTGTTTTCAGAAGAGGCATTGCGTGTGGGGTGAATGGTCACGGAATCAAAGTTATGCCGTTTTTTCGTATGGATCGTTAGGACTGAATTCTCTGCAGCATCTCCGCTGTCATTTCCTCAAGCCCGTACGAAGGCTGCCAGCCCCAATCGTTCCGCGCGGCTGAGTCGTCGATCGACCGTGGCCAGCTGTCTGCGATAGTCTGCCGGTAGTCAGGCTCATAGCGAATCTCAAAATCCGGCATGTACTTCCGAATGGAATCAGCGATTTCACGGGGCGTGACGCTGATTCCCGAAATATTGTACGATGAGCGAATGCTGATACGCTCTGGGTCTGCTTCCATAAGCTGGATGGTCGCGCGTATCGCGTCGTCCATGTACATCATAGGCAAACGGGTATCTTCCTTAAGAAAGCAAGTGTATCGTCTTTCCTTCACTGCGCTGAAATAGATGTCGACTGCATAGTCGGTGGTGCCGCCACCCGGTCGCGCCTTGTAGCCGATAAGACCCGGAAATCGCAGACTTCTGACGTCGACGCCATAGCGGGCGTGATACCACGCACACCAGCGTTCGCCGGAAACCTTGCTGATACCGTAGACGGTGGTTGGATCGGTAACGGTGTGTTGCGGTGTATTGTCCTTCGGCGTCATCGGACCAAACACGGCAATGGAACTGGGCCAGTACACGCGTTCGATCTTGAATTCAACCGCGGCTTGCAAGACATGGAACAGGCTGTCCATATTAAGGTGCCACGCGGCTTCCGGATCCTTCTCGCCTTTTGCCGACAACATCGCGGCGAGGTGGTACAGCTGCGTTACTTTATACTTGCCCAGCAGCTTGTGCAGCGCATCCCGGTCGGTGGCATCGAGAAGTTCGAAGTTTCCCGAGTAACCGGAAGGTTCACGTATGTCGGTGGCAATAACCGTCCCGTCAGGATAGTGGTCGCGGAGCCCCTGAGTGAGTTCGGAGCCCAGTTGGCCCCCTGCTCCAATGACCAGTATGGTTGGCTTCTTCAAATGCAATCCAGCGTTTTCGGGGCCAAATTAAATAAATTTGTCATTTACCTATCACTTGTTAGGTAATGATTGTCCCCGATCGCTAACTTTGTCGCCCATGAGTTTTGAAGAATATTTGGTGGGGAAAAAAATCGACCCTGCGCTGTTTCGTCAAGGTGATCCCGAGCTTTGGTCCTCCTGGGAGCGCGAATTTGAACAAATGCACCCGGCGAGTTTTACCGCTCAGAAGCTCTACCTCATCAATGCCATTCGGAGAAAGTACCATCTCAAAACATCAGAGGGCCCGGCACCGCCTGCGGATGCTGAACAACCAAAACCCGTAGCCAAACCGGTGGCTCGTCCTGTTGTCAGACCCAAACCGAAGATGTAGGCCATGTACGACAAACTGAAACCCGTCCTCGTGAAAGAACTGACTGCTATCCGCGAGGCGGGATTATACAAGGAAGAACGCGTCATCACCACGCCGCAAGGACCTGTTATTCGCACCGGCGGAAAGGAAGTGATTAACTTCTGTGCGAACAACTACCTCGGTCTCTCATCCGACCCGCGCGTGATTGCAGCGGCAAAAGAAGCCATCGATACGCATGGGTACGGATTGTCATCCGTTCGATTTATTTGTGGCACCCAGGATCTGCACAAGACACTCGAACGTCGCATTTCTGAATTTCTCGGAACCGACGATACTATTCTTTACGCGGCTGCTTTCGATGCCAATGGTGGTGTATTCGAGCCACTGTTTGGCGAGAAGGATGCCATAATCTCTGATGCGCTGAACCACGCCTCCGTGATTGATGGTATCCGGCTGTGCAAGGCCAGGCGCTATCGCTACGATCACAATTCCATGGAATCGCTGGAAGCGAAGCTGGAAGAGGCGCGCGCTGCTGGTGCAGAACAAATGATCATCGTCACCGATGGCGCGTTCTCCATGGATGGTACGATTGCACAGCTGGACAAAATATGCGACCTCGCAGATGCATACGGCGCGTTGGTGATGACCGATGAAAGCCATGCCACCGGCTTTATTGGAAAAACAGGTCGTGGTGTCCCTGAGTATTGCGGCGTGATGGATCGAGTTGACATTATCACGGGTACACTGGGCAAAGCGCTCGGCGGTGCTTCAGGAGGATTCACCAGCGGACGGAAAGAGATCATTGAAATGCTTCGTCAGCGGTCCCGCCCTTATCTGTTTTCCAACACACTTGCGCCGGCCATCGCGGGCGCGTCAATTAAGGTGTTTGATATTTTGTCGGAGACGACGGCGCTTCGCGACAAACTGGAACGCAACACACAGTGGTTCCGCAAGGCGATATCTGATGCGGGCTTCGACGTAAAGCCGGGTACTCACCCGATCGTGCCGATCATGTTGTATGAAGCCAAACTCGCGCAGGAGTTTGCGGCGCGATTGCTTGACGAGGGTATTTACGTGGTGGGATTCTTTTATCCCGTCGTACCACAGGGACAGGCACGCATCCGCGTACAGCTTTCGGCCGCGCACGAAATGGAGCATATGGAAGCAGCAGTCGATGCCTTCAAAAAGGTTGGCAGGGAATTGGGCGTGCTTGGCGCGAAGTCTGTCACTTGATCTTGAACCGCTTCTTTTTCTTTTTCACGATGGTGCCCATACGGGAAGTATCCTTCGCCAACAGTCCGAATGTTGGATCGATCTTCTTCGCAGGGAAAAAGTAGATCGGCCTTTTCCTGCCTTTCAGCTTCAGCTTGTACAGGTTGAAAACCGGAATGAGTTTGAGCGATTTGACCTCGGGCCACTCGAAGCGGTAGTTTCGATTGCCTTCCATGATGACGATCTTGTTCTTCCCGATCGCCACGCGCTTGACCTTGTCACTGAACACCGCATAGATAAAGATCAGGATCAACCCGATGGTGAAAAAGACCATCGTCCCAAAGATGCCACGGGGCGTGCCGTCGAGTCGAAGGAAGATCAGTAGTGCGACGAGCCACTGCAAGAGGCCGAACACCAGGAAAAAGTACTTTGCAAAATAGAATTTGAAAGGACTGGCTTCTACCATTTCAAACCCGGGTTCGTTGTATACAAAGCTAACACATTGCCGCTAATAATACTATACACAATTTTCACCCCTTATGTTCCTTCATCACGCCAATAGACAGAGCGTTATTTTGGAATCCTTCTACCCCTCTGCCTCTGCGCCTGCCTCTGTTCCTAATCTACAGCAACCTCCTCCGGAACAATCTCCTCCCAATTCGAAGGTTCCGTGTAGTTGAGATACTGAATGATCTTTTCTTCGGCTTGGGTCAGGGAGAGCGATCTCAGATACTTTCCGTTCCGGGCGAGGATGAGCCTTCCGGTTTCCTCCGAAACAGCCAGAACCAGGGTATCTGTGTTTTCGGACATGCCCACTGCTGCCCGATGCCTGAGACCAAAGTCTGCCGGGAGGTGGTCGTTCTCGCTGACAGGAAGCACGCAGCGTGCCGCTTTGATTCTTCCTTTATAAATAATGACAGCACCGTCGTGGAGGGGACTTGTTTTGTTAAAAATGGAGATCAGCAGTCGTTTGTTGACTTCCGCATCGAGCGCGTCACCGGTTTGCGCATAAAACTTCAGCTCTGAGTCGCGGGTAAATACGATCAGCGCTCCGGTGCGGGTGGCCTTGAGGGACTTTACCGCATCCATGACCTGGCTCACGTCGAAGTCGTCAACATGGCCGTGCCGCCAATGCGATACCGTCTTCAGGAAATTTTCGCGGAACTCCGTGCTGCGACCCAGTACGAGGAGGAATTTCCGGATCTCCGGCTGGAATAACACGATCATCGCGATAAATCCAACACCCATGAACTGGCCGAGGATCGTACTTAGCAGTTCCATCTGGGCTGCGTTCACCATCAGGTACACGAGGTACAACGCCAGCAGTCCAAGAAATATGTTGACGGCGATACTGCCGCGAATCAGCTTGTAGATTTGGTACAGCAAGACGCTGACGAGTCCGACGTCGATGAAGTCGACCCACGTAATTTCAAGAAATCCGATTCTGAACGCGAGTACCATGTGCCTTTACAAATGTACCAATTCGTTTGCAACGGACCCTGCTGAATTACGAGCAACCTTTTGAAAATATCGTTAGTTGCTCTTCAGTCGGCTCACAAGCGTAATCGTATCCGCTGCCTCCCGCACGTCGTGAACGCGAAGGATGGAAGCGCCGTTGAGCAACGCCACGGTGTTCAGACAGGTTGTGCCATTGAGTGCGTTGTCGGGCGATGTCATGAGCGTGCGCCAGATCATCGACTTCCGCGAAAGTCCCACCAGAATCGGTTTACCCAGTATGCGCAGCTCACGAAGTCGCGAGAGCAGCTTGAAGTTCTGGTCAACGGTTTTCGCAAAACCGAAACCGGGATCTACAATGATATCCTTGATTCCAAGTTGATGGAACGAGGCGATCTTCTCGTGGAAGTACCGAATAATGTCGCCGACCAGGTCGTCGTACTCGGTCAACGTGTTCATCGTTTTCGGAGTACCGCGCATGTGCATGGCGATGTAGGGAACACCCAGGCGGGCGACGGTCGCCGGCATATTGGGGTCCAGCGTACCCGCGGAAATGTCGTTCACGATGGACGCGCCAGCGTCAACCGCAGCTGCGGCAACACCACTGCGAAAGGTGTCGATGGCGACCATGGCATCCGGGAATGCCTTCATCACCGCGCGCATGGCCGGGAGCACGCGACGCAATTCCTCCTCCTCGCCGATATCATCGGCGCCGGGTCGGGATGAATAGCCACCTATGTCAAGAAAAGTTGCGCCGTGTGCCAGCATTTTTTCCGCATGCTGTACGATGTCTTTTTCCGTCACGTGCCGTGAACCTTCATAAAAACTATCCGGGGTAACGTTGAGTATTCCCATGACCTTTGGCGTCGAAAGGTTCACGAGCCGTCCACGGACGTTCAATGTGCCGGGAACCGGAATTGCAGTATTTTGCATAGCATTATGCATTTAAGACGTTTTCCGAAATTATGTTACTTTTAGGCCCGCCGTGAACGAACAAACCAGCATTCAGTACAAGAACGTAATTAATCGGTGCAGGGAATTGTTTGCCCTGAAAACCAAAGACTATGGTACCGCCTGGCGTATCCTTAGGCTGCCTTCGGTCACTGACCAGATCATGATCAAGGCGCAGCGCATCCGAAGCATTCAGGAGAAAGGTACCCAAAAAGTCGGGGATTCCATCGCGGACGAATTCATCGGAATCATAAACTACTGTGCCATCGGTCTCATCCAGATGCAACTTAGCGACGATGAGCCTCTGGACATGGACTATGAACAACTTCGTCCACTCTATGACCGCGCAATCGATGAAACCTTTGCGCTGCTCGATCAGAAGAATCACGATTACGATGAGGCGTGGCGCGATATGCGCGTGTCGTCCATTACGGATATCATCCTGATGAAATTGCTGCGGGTGAAGCAGATCGAAGACAACGCCGGCAAGACGGTCGTCAGCGAAGGCGTAAAGGCAAACTATCAGGATATCATCAACTACGCAGTGTTCGCATTGATTAAACTGTCGGAAGAACAATGAGAAACAGAATACTGGACGCCTTTTCCGTTTACTTCGTGGGCGGATTGTTCATTTTCTCAGGACTGATCAAGCTTAACGATCCGATCGGGACGCAAATCAAGCTCGAGGAGTACTTCGAGGTTTTTGCTGATGACTTCGGATCATTCTTCCACACCTTCGTACCCTATGCCCTCGCTATCGGGATGATCCTTATCATCCTCGAACTCGCCCTCGGCGTCGCTGTCTTGTTGCGATACCGAATGAACGTCACGACCACCGTGCTTCTCGCACTGATGGTATTCTTCACGTTTCTGACTTTCTATTCGGCATATACGAACAAGGTGACGGACTGCGGATGCTTTGGCGATGCCATTAAGCTCACACCCTGGCAGTCGTTCATCAAGGATGTCATACTCATGGTGTTCGTGCTGCACCTGTTCTGGCACCGCCGGAGATTTGTATCGGTCGTTCCCGACAGGACCGGAGCGATTGTTGTTGGCGTTGTGTCGGTGATCTGTCTCGCCACAGGGATATACGCATTGCGTCACTTACCATTCATCGACTTCAGAGCGTATCGCATTGGCAACAACATTCCGCAGCAAATGCAGCCTCCTGAACAGCCGCGCATTGAGTATGTCTTTGAAAAAGACGGCGAGGTGGTGCGATCGGAAACCTATCTCACAGAGGCCGACGGATACAAGTACAAGAGCGCGCATGTCCTGAATGAGGACAAGACGATACCCAAGATTACCGACTACGCCGTAATGGATGAAAACGGAGATGATGTCACCGCGTATACCTTCGAAGGTGCAAAGCTGTTTTTCATCGTCCAGGATGCGACGAAGACTTCCACAAAAAACATGGAGGAGATTCGGTCTCTCATGACCAGCCTCGAAGGCCGTATCGACATGCTGATCCTTACATCCTCACCGCCGCACGACATCGACGCCTTCCGCCATGAGCATCAGCTGGGCGTACCCTACTATTTCGTCGATGCCACTGTGCTGAAGACTATCATCAGGTCGAACCCGGGCATAACGCTTTGGGTTGACGGCACGGTTCGGGGCAAATGGCATCACAACGATACGCCCGATCCGGAATCCGTTCTCGAGCTGGTTAATCAATGATCTTCCGAAATGAAGCGCATTTACCTCATCGGTATGCCCGGATCAGGGAAAAGCGCGGTGGGTGCTCGGCTGGCCGTGTTGCTTCGATTGCCCTTCGTCGATCTCGATGGAGAGATTGAACGCGAGGCAGGTATGACGGTCACACAACTGTTTGCTGAAAAAGGTGAGTCGTACTTTCGTGATTTAGAATCTCGTCTCCTTCGGTCCTGGGCAGAACGGCCCTACGCCTTCGTCATGGCTACTGGAGGTGGAGCTCCCTGTTTCCACAGTGGCATAGACATTATCAACCGTAGCGGGTCAAGCATTTTCCTTGATGTTCCCACCTCCGTGCTGGCCGCGCGAATCGCAGAGGAAGAGCATCGGCCCTTGATTCAGGGTGGCGACAGGGAGGAGAAGCTAAGAGCGCTGCTGCAGCAACGGCGACCCATTTACGAGATGGCCCAGCATACAGTGATAGCTTCTGGTACCCCGGACGAGATCGCAGAGCGCATCCTCAAATGGTTAGAAAGTCACACCCAGGGTTAGCATCACGCTGGTGACCTTGTGTTCCAGGTCGACTTCCGGGGTCGGTATATCGTACACCACGAACGAATAGGGATTGTAGATCGCATCCGATGAGTTTTGGATCCACGCGAGGTCGACGAAGTATTTGCTCGTACGGATACCCACTCCCGCGCTGATGGTGTTGATTTGGTTGTCGAGGTCGATGTCGTCGCTGAATGTATTTCCCTGTATGGCGTAGCCTGCACGCACGCGGAAGATGTTGTACCTGAATTCTCCCCCTAGTCTGAAGTTCGTTACAGCCTTGAACGTTTCGCGTATTGCTGCATTTTCCGGTGCATAGGAGATGCCGGATGTTTCGGAGTCGTATTTCGTCTTCGACGGATTAACGAACTCAACGTCCCCGGCGATATAACCGCGTTTCGTGATAAAGGCAATCCCCGTGCTGAACTTAAGAGGTGTTGTCAGAGTATAATCTGAAGTCACGATATCGGTAGCTGCGCTTTCATTGTTAAGTATGACCTGACCATCGCCGAAGTAGTCGAAGTTTTTCCAGCTCGTACTCAACTCGGCGTTATAGGTTTCAGACATCTGGTAGAAGGTCGGTGTTGTGATGGATGCACCAACCTGGAAGAAGTTTACAGGCCGGACAATGACACCAAGTGTCGCGTTGATCCCCGTACCGCGAATGTCAAGAACTTCCTGCAGCGCGAGGTTATTCAGGTACGGATCTCCCTGGAAATCTTCCGTGAAAAACTTTTCCGATTTGTAACGAATCGTGGTTATGCCGATGCCCCCGCCGAAGAAGATCATGTCGTTATAATTGCCGCCATACGACAGGCTCCACTGATTGGATGCTCCCTTTGTGCGAATCTCTTCCTGCTGAAACGGTATTGACGTTACGTCGCTGAAGTATTCATCTTCGGGACCAGGCGGGTCGAGCAGGGTTTGGGGTCCAATCAGATAGTTGTGGTAGGCGAGACCTGTTGGAGAGTTGTAGAGCGCCCCTCCTTCATTAAACTGCGCGACTGTACCGAAGGCTGCATCGTCGATGAAGTAGTCGATGATGGACGTGTTCTGCTGGTTTACGCCATTATACAGAATCTCCCCGTTAAAGTCGTTTATTCGCGAAAATGTCAAAGCAAAAGATCCGCCGACGTACGACCCCTTGTTGGAGGGCATGTGAAACACCAGGGAAAGACCCGGGATGTTGAGCTTTGTCTTGTCGGCGTTATTCTCTGAGCCAAAGTATAGCGAGTTGGCATTAAAAGTCGAATAGGCAGGGGTAATGGAAACTTCGGATCGGTTGTACATTCCGAGCCCCGCAGGGTTGGATAGTGCCGAGCTGTAGTCACCACCGAGCGCGATCTGCGCGCCGCCTGCGCCCTGAATACGAGCACTGCCTCCCGGCTTCGTACGGCTGAACAGGTGGGCGGTTTCAACGTAGCCCTGGGCAAGTGCCCCGAATCCAAAGTGCAATAGAATAACACCCAGGATAAATCCTGACAATTTTTTGCTCATGACTGAATCGTTTTGTGCTGATTACCGGCCGCGTGTTCTGCCGCTGCTGCCTCCTGAGCTGCTGCCGCTGCTTCCACCGCTGTAGCCGCTGCTGCCACCACTAGAACTCCGCTGAGGTGCAGGAGAGTAGGTGGGACTCTGCGAACTGCGATTGTAGCTTCCGCCATCATACGTCGGTCGCGTACCCGAACCGGAAGACCAGCTGCGTACTGGCGTAGACTGCGTTGCGCTCCTCCAGTTCTTGTTGTAGTAGGACGACTGCTGCTGCGACGAATTCGAAGTGCTTATCACACCTGAAGTACGACCAGTAGTAGTAGGTCGGGTATAGGAACTGGAAGTACGGCCGTTTGTATTAGGTCGGGAATAGCTGGGTGTCACAACGCCACCTCTCGACCGGTTGTTGGTCACAGCGCTATTGTTGTACGAAGCAACGCCGCGGGTTCCGCGTTTGCCGTATTGTACCCGGGATGTACCATCGTTGTCCACAATGATGATCGTCCTCGGATACCACGAATTATACCAACCGTACCCGGCGCTCAAACCCCAACGCCACGGGCTGTAGAACGACCCATAGGAGAATCCCCAGCCAAAGCTCCATGACGGGCCCCAGCTTGAGTAAAACGGATCGTACCAGCTGGAATAGAAGCGATCGTAGTAGAACGGATCATACCATGAGGAAGTCCAGTACGGAGAATACATGTACGGGTTGTACCGCGCACTGTACCAGCCCGTCGAGTACCAGGGACTGTTATACCAGTTGTTGAACTGGTTATGCCATGCTGAGTACCCGGCTGCCGTTTTTTGATTGTAGTTCGTGATGTAGTAATCCTGCTCGTCAGCACGCGCTTCGTCAGCGTTTGACCGCGAGATGTGTTCAGGATTGATATTTCTTGCCGAATAGCTGTCGGTCGGATTGCTGAACTCGTCTTCCTTCGAGGCTTTCTTCTTCTTGCTGTTCAGGGCAAAAGTCTCAGATCCCTTGACGGCTTTCAGTTCACGGCGATCCGATGAATTGAAGTACATGTCGTCGTACTCAACCTGGGCAGAGGCGCCTGTGGCCACCGCGAGGCTAAGACATCCTATGAGAAAGCTTTTTAGTTGCATAAATACCCCCTGTCTTCTAATGCTTATAACGGATAAGCGATGAAAAGTATTTCAATTTATGAAATTAACCCTATAACCTCTATTAAAATTCTGGTAAACCACGCAAAACGTTGTGTCTGACGTATATTTGCCGGGAATTTTTCTTCCAAATTTAGAGCAACTATTATACCAGAATGGCCAAAGAATTACCGTCCAGGTCGGAGGATTACTCACAGTGGTACAACGAGTTAGTGAAGAAGGCGGACCTCGCTGAACACTCCGATGTAAGGGGCTGTATGGTGATCAAACCTTACGGCTTCAGCATATGGGAGAAGATGCAGGCTGCCCTCGACAAAATGTTCAAAGACACGGGTCATGTCAATGCGTACTTCCCGTTGTTTGTACCCAAATCCTACCTCGCGCGCGAAGCGGAACACGTAGAAGGTTTCGCGAAGGAGTGCGCCGTCGTGACGCACTACCGTCTGAAGAACGCTGAAGATGGCAGCGGTGTCATTGTCGACCCGGACGCTAAGCTGGAAGAAGAACTCATCGTTCGGCCTACGTCTGAAACGGTAATCTGGAATACGTACAAAAGATGGATACAGAGCTATCGTGACCTCCCCATTCTCGTCAACCAGTGGGCCAACGTCGTACGGTGGGAGATGCGCACCCGCCTTTTCCTCCGGACCGCGGAATTCCTGTGGCAGGAAGGACATACAGCGCACGCCACGGCCGATGAAGCCGTAAAGGAAACACTCCAGATGCTCGACGTATACGAAACGTTCGCGCAGGAGTACATGGCTATGCCGGTGTTCAAGGGTAAGAAGAGTGAAGGGGAGAAGTTTCCAGGCGCTGTTGACACGTACTGTATCGAGGCCATGATGCAGGACGGCAAGGCGTTGCAGGCCGGTACCTCACACTTCCTCGGCCAGAATTTCGCGAAAGCTTTCGATGTACAGTTCTCCGGAAAGGACGGAAAACTTGAATACGTCTGGGGTACATCCTGGGGTGTCAGCACGCGACTCATAGGCGCCCTGATCCTCGCACACTCAGACGACGATGGGCTCGTTCTCCCTCCTAAACTGGCACCGATCCATGTCGTGGTCGTGCCCATCTTCCGGAATGAAGAAGAACTGAGTGCGATTTCCGCACGGATCGAACCCGTACTGGCTGATCTGCGCCGCCAGGGTCTCACGGTGAAATTCGACGACCGCGACACGCACAAACCGGGATTCAAGTTTGCCGAGCATGAACTGAAAGGCATTCCGGTTCGCATCGCTATCGGACCACGAGATCTTGAAAACGGCACGCTCGAAGTGGCGCGTCGCGATACCCGCGAAAAGCAGGTCGTGAAACTGGAAGCGGCAGCAACGACGATTCCTGCCCTGCTTGACGACATTCAAAAATCCATCTACAAGCGAGCGCTGGATTTCCGTAACCAGAAGACGACACGCGTTGAGACCTACAAGGAAATGATCGAGGTGCTCGACGAGAAAGGTGGATTTGTGTCAGCACACTGGGATGGCACCATGGAAACTGAAGCGTTGATTAAAGAGGAAACGAAAGCCACGATCCGCTGCATCCCCCTTGACGCCCCTGACGAGGAGGGCAAATGCGTCTATTCCGGGAAGCCATCGAAGCGTCGCGTGTTGTTTGCACGGGCTTATTAAGATTGAATCTCGGTATTTGAGGGCCGTGAAGGAGTTCTGAGAGCTCCGACGCACTTCCCTTCGCTGCTGTCAGAACCCTTCACGACAACCATGCAGCGCTCGCAGAGCTGCTGCATGGGAAACCTTGCAAAAAAGGTTAGCTTTGGAAAAAGGATGACCTGATGGAATGGGTAGCAATCATATCATTGATTATTGTCGGCATTGCACTCATTGTCGTTGAGATCATCTTTGTGCCGGGAACGACGGTCGTCGGCATTCTGGGGTTCGGGATGGTAGTCGGAGGCGTCGTCATGGCATTTAACAACTTCGGCATCCGCACAGGGTACGCTGTCGCAGCGGCTACGGCCGTGGCTAATGGCGCGGCACTATTCTGGTCGTTGCGTACGAAGCCATGGAGGAAACTTTCGCTGCAAAGCGCAATAGACAGTCGCGTCAATGAAGGTGTACTCGCCGACGTCAAGGTAGGCGATGAAGGCGTCGCGGTTTCGGCCCTGCGGCCGGCCGGCAAAGCTGAAATCGGAGGGAAGATGTATGAGGTGACAACGCTGGGCAACTTTGCTCCTGCGGGAACGCCGGTTAAAGTGATTCGAATTTCATCCAATCAAGTCGTTGTTGAACCAAAATCTAACTAATCAATTACTATGGACGGCAGTCTTCCTTTACTTCTCATTGTATTCCTCGCCATCGTTGGCCTTTTCATTTTCTTCTATTTCATCCCCGTTGGCCTTTGGATCACGGCAGTATTTGCCAACGTCAGGGTTACCATTGGTGAACTGATCGGGATGCGAATCCGGAAGGTGCCGCCCAGCGTCATTGTCAATTCCCTCATCACGGCAACGAAGGCAGGGTTGACGGTGACTACGCGCGAACTGGAAACGCACTATCTGGCAGGAGGGAATGTGCCGAACGTAATTCGGGCACTGATCTCGGCCGACAAAGCCAATATCAACCTGTCATTCAAGCAAGCTACGGCGATCGACCTCGCAGGACGGGATGTGTTTGAAGCGGTCCAAATTTCCGTTAACCCGAAGGTAATTACTACTCCAAAGGTGGCGGCCGTTGCTGCCGATGGTATTCAGCTAATTGCCGTTGCCCGCGTTACTGTCCGCGCTAACATCCAGCAACTCGTTGGTGGTGCCGGTGAAGACACCATCCTCGCCCGGGTTGGTGAAGGTATCGTTACCTCGATTGGTTCAGCAAAGTCGCACAAGGAAGTGCTCGAAAATCCTGATAAGATTTCCAAAGTCGTTTTGTCGCGCGGTCTCGACGCCGGTACAGCATTCGAAATTCTTTCTATTGATATCGCCGATGTTGACGTCGGCGCGAACATTGGTGCGAAACTGCAAATCGATCAGGCTTCTGCCGACTTGAAAGTTGCTGAAGCTAAAGCCGAAGAAAGACGCGCCATGGCCGTCGCGCTCGAACAGGAAATGAAGGCAAAAGCCCAGGAAGCGCGCGCCAATGTGATCCAGGCCGAAGCCGAAATCCCCAAAGCCATCTCACAAGCCTTTATCGCAGGACACCTCGGCGTTATGGACTACTATCGGATGCAAAATATCCAGTCTGATACCGAGATGAGACAGTCGATTTCTGGGTCGGGGAAGGATAGTACGCCGGGACCGAAGGAGTAGCTGTTCCGCGGTAATGAGTAATCGATGATCGGTAATCAGTAATTAGTAATCGGGTGGGATCGCCATGTAGAGACGCGCGGCCGTGCGTGTCAGACAATAAGTTCTATGTGTTCCAGGTATTCGGTTCCTGAGCTTGTCGGGACTATGTGCCCTATGTGTCCCCTGTGTGGGTCAACAGACTTTTGAACCACATAGGTCACATAGAAAGTCACATAGGACACATAAGGCCTACGGGATCGCTTCCCATTCAGCTTCCGTCAACGCGAAATACCTTTCGCCGTACGAATCATAGAAAATCCGATCGTACATCATGGGAATAGTGCTGACGCCATTGAGTGTCAACAGACCGTAGCGGCCATCGCGACCGACGATTACATAGCCGTTGTCGAGGTCGTGAAGGTCTGAATAGCGCGGAGCGAATATGAGTCGGCCATCCTTGTCCGCAAGTCCCTTTGAATCTCCCGTTTTCAATTCGAAACGGCTCGTAGGCAGTCGTTCGATCTGATCATAGCGAACCGGAAGCACTACTTCGCCGGACTTGTTGATAATACCGTATTGTCCTTTTTGCATCACGATGGCCAAACCGGAGATAAACTGGCCGACATCATCGTAAACGGGTTGTACGGCGATCCTTTCGGCATGGTTGATAAAGCCCCACTTGCCAAGAATCTTTATCGCTGCAAGGCCCTCGCGGAAAGGTCTAATCCCTTCGTATCGGTTCGCGATGCGCAACCTCCCCTGGTTATCTACGAATCCGAATTTGCCACCCTTTTTAATTCCACGCAGGCCTTCCGATTCCTCAAAGATCTGCTCAAAAGGTTCGACGGGAGGTGCCTGGCGACTAACAATACGCCCATCCATATCAATCTTCCACGTTCCACCATCCGACGTTGTTTCTTCCAACAACGCTCCGGTTACGCGTACTGGATTAGCAGTAAAGTAAATGATCTCACCGCCGAATGTCATTAGATAATTAGTTGGTCCTCTTCGTGTTAAGAGGCGATCCGATGTTACAATGTATTGGCGACCAGGTGTCGGGGCTGTAAGCCAGTTTTCGTTGAGGTCGATGATGCCATACTCTCCATGAAAGCGCACGACCAGTTTTCCATCAGCATATTGAACAATAGAGTCGTACACGCATCGTACCTGTTCTTTTCCACTCGCGTCGACAATGCCGTAGCGTCGATCATTCAATACTGTGAACAGACTTCCATTGAATCGTTCGATCCGGTCGTATGATTTTGACGTGAGTCGCGAGCCTGTGGAGTCAAGCATAATCCAACGCGCGTCCTGAAGCTGCGCAAAAATGTGACTTACGTCCTGACGAATGGCGCGATACTCGGGAGGTACAATGTACGTGCCTGTATTGTTGATGAGTCCCTGCCGCCCGTTCAGTGTAACAACAGCCCGATAATTCCTGAAGGCACCGATGCTGTTAAAGCGTGTAGGCGTGAGTTCCCGAAAATCGTTGCTCGTAACGACAATCCCTGCGCCCTTGCGGATAGCGAAGCGATCGTCGCCCAGTGGGAATATCGAATCATACTGAATGGTTTGTAGTGCATTGTTTTTCCCATCCAGGATGGTCCACTTGTTTTGTTTGCGACCGCGCGCCTGCCCATTGTCTTCGAGCTGAATGTTGGCGTATGACGGGTTGACACGCAGAAGTCCGTTACGGTCGATAATTCCCTGATAGCCGTTTTGATAGACGATCGCGTAGTTGTTCCTGAATCTTGTGATGTCGTCGAAGATAAAGCCTGTTAACGGTTTGCCGTTCTCGGTAAACAATGCGAATCGTCCTGTAGTATCTTGCACTGCAAAGCGGAGGCTTCCGAGAAACTGGATTTGTTCGTACGCTATCGGGATGATCGGGCGGTTGTGCAGATCAATAACACCATACTTGTAGCCCTTGCCGGACCGGACATACACAATTCCCCGCATGGAGCTGATTGTAAGTCCATCGTACTGGAAGGGGATGACTTCCTTTCCCGAGGTGTCGAGGCATCCTGCGAGAAAGCGCGATGACCCGGGCATGCGCTTGTAAGCCAGAATGAGATTTCCTTCGGCGGGGATGAGGCCGGTGTATGTTGCTTCGGTGATCTCCCGGTTGTTGACGGCGATAATTCCCCAGCGTCCTGAAGTTTTGTAGCCTGTTACCTGGCCAACGACGGAAAAAGGTCCTTCGCTCCATCCGAGCGCATCGTACTCAGGGGGAATGAGGACATTCCCATTTGAGTCCCGCAGACCCATCTTCCCGTCAACCTCAAATGTTTGATACGTTTCGGCAAGACCTGCAATGCAGCTAAAAACGGAAACGACCAGCCAGAGCACCACCTTCATAAAATATACAAATATAGGAGGGATGGCTCAAACGTCGCGGTCTTGTACCATTTACGGTCTTATTCAAGCTTTTTGTGGAAGTATAGTCGGTAATCGGGAAGAAGTTGGGGGTGAGCGATCTTCACGAGGTCCTTCAGGATGATATCCGGCCTGAGATAGCCGAGCTCGAGGTATTCGTTTCCGCCTTTCGCGCCGAGTCGTGCATTGTAGTTGTACACTTCCCCCTTCTTGAATGCGTCGAACCCCGCGTAACGTTTGTCAGCCTTCTGCATCTCATTCAGAGAGCCGAAGGAGGCGACACCAATCCAAAGGTCCGCCGCATGCGCTTTCGCATACACGGCTTCAAACGCAAGCTGAAGGAATCCGTTGGATTCATCATCGGCCCACAGGTATTGGCATCCGGCGTCTTTAAAGAGTTGTGCAGCGTAATTCTGACCACCCGGGAGAAACCAGGCGTCACCGTAAACAATACCACTCAGGACAGTGGGACGCTCGGTGACCTGTGCCGCCAGCGCGCGCGTCTCATTGTATGACTTTTCAATGCTGCTGAAAATCGAGTCTGCTTTCTCCAGCTTGTCGAAAAAGAGCGCGACGAACTTGATCCATTCGGCACGACCCAGTGGATGCTTTTCCAGGTATTCAGCGTTGAGCACAACCGGAATGCCGAGCTCCTCCATTTTTCGGAACTGACCGTAATCGCCGGTGAGCGAATAACCCATCACCATGTCGGGCCTCAATGCCGCGAGCACTTCGAGGTTTATGCTTTTGTCGACGCCAAGCTCCTGAACCTTGCCGCTGTCAATTCTCGCGCGCATTGCTGATGAGCTCACATAGTCGAGTGTGGGAAAACCTGTCAGCTTGCTGGTCTCACCCAAGTAATCCAGCATGGGTATGTGCGTTGTGGACGTACAAACTATGCTTTTGATCGGAATGGTAATCACGGATGTGCCCGCCGGAACGTCTGAAACATCGCTTTCGTCTTTCACCAGAAGGTATGTATGTCCTGATGTAGCGCCCTGGTAGGGGTAGTGAACCGTCACCTGTGTAGCTTTGCCAACCTTCTTTATCGAAAACCCTTCCGCATATCGCAACGGCACCATCGCCGTATCCAGCTCATAAGCATTATGGGACCTTTTCCCTTCCGAACAGCAAAACAGCATCGACAGTATTAAACAGAGCATACCGTTTTTCATGCAGTAAAGGTATAAAGGCGAAACTTCAACACGTCAACACATCAACACATCAACACAATTTTCCTAAATTCGCCCCGGATGCTGGTTCCTTTCGGTCCTTCAACCAGGGACCGCGGGATTAAAAGGGAATTCCGGTGAAAGGCCGGAGCTGTCCCCGCAACTGTAATCCACTTATAGCTTGCCGGAAATTCCATTGCCACTGTTCCGCATTCGTCGGAATGGGAAGGCCGCCGGTAAGGGTGGAAAGCCAGGAGACCTGCCTGCATTCAGCAACATAATCGGAGCTTTCGGGTGAAAGGCGATGAGTAAAAACGGTCTCCGTTTTTTCTTCTCATTTCTTCCAAAAAGCTCATAGTGTTTAAACCAAACAAAAAATGCTATGAGAAAAACATTTACCCTCTTCCTGGGTGTCTTGTGTTCAGCAATGTCGTACGGCCAGGATTCCCTCACCACAACGTACCTTAAAGAAGTGGTGACTACAGGCACTCGGTTCGATGTGCCGGTTGAAAAATCAGGAAAGTCGATCTACAAGCTGACTGCTGCAGATTTGGAACGCAACGCAGGAAAGTCATTGGGTGACATCCTGAATGAAGTTCCAGGATTGCAAATGGACGGCAATTTCGGAAGTCCGGGTACGAACATCAGTTACTTCATCCGCGGCGCGCGCAACAAACAGTCGCTCATACTCATCGATGGTGTACCTCTCAACGATCCATCTTCCGTCAACTCGGACTACGACCTGCGTTATTTGCCGGCTTCGCAGATTGAATCTGTTGAAGTTCTGAAAGGAGGACTCAGTACGTTGTATGGCACCGGTGCAGCGGCAGGTGTGATCAACATCAAGCTCAAAGAGCCTGCCAACAAACCTGTTTCGGGAGCACTGCGGGCTGACATTGGTTCATACAAGACCTATCAGCAGGATGTGGTGTTTGGAGGCACACGCGGAGATTGGTCGTATATGGTAAGTGGCAGCAATATCACGTCCGAGGGATTTTCCGCTGCGCAGGATAATGACCCGAATGCAACGTTCGACGACGACGGCTTTAGCCGGCAGAATGTGTTAACGAAGGCAGGGTACCAATTCAATTCCGCATTCAAGGTCGACGTTTCCGCTGCGTATGAACGCTTTCGTGCCGACTACGACGACTACGAATTTGCCGATGCACCAAACATTCAACGATTCAACCAATACCGATTTGGTATCCATCCTCAATGGACATACGGTAAGGGCGAGGTCGAGGGCCGATTCGTGTTCAATGCCAACGAGCGTACCTTTGAAAGCAACTTTCCTGCAGCGTATGACGGAAGGAACATCCAGGCCGAGATTGTACAGCGTCATCAGCTTTCGTCCTGGCTTCAGGGGCTGGTTGGCGTAAACATTCAGCGCTTTTCATTCGATGAGGAGGGTGTCATCCTCGGCGATACCGCTCGCATGACAATGTTTGATCCTTACATCTCCTTGTTCGCAGAGTTACCTTCTGGATTTACGCTACACGCAGGAGCCCGTCTGAACACACACAATGTTTACGGTTCCAAATTTGTTTATAACATCAACCCTTCTTATCACTTCACAACAGGCAGTAGTCTTTCGTTCAAAATCCTGGCGTCGATATCGACGAGCTATGTCACGCCATCGGTGTACCAGTTGTACTCGTTTTTCGGAAACAAGGATCTGAATCCTGAAGGGGCACAGGGCGTTGAAGCGGGATTCGCGATATACGGTGGTACGCGGTGGGAATTGAATTTTACCTGGTTCCGGCGGGATGAGTCGCATCCCATCGATTTTGTGAGTCAATTCGATGAAGACGGAAACTACATCGGTGGGAAATATGAAAACCTCGCTGATGAACGAGTGGTCGATGGGGTTGAGCTGGGCTTGCGCTATCGCGCGATGGAGCAGATTTCCGCTTATGTTAACTACGCGCATGCTGACACTGACAAGCCGGAATCCTTTTATCGCATACCTAAGGATAAGTGGACTGCCGGAGTCACATTAACTCCGTTGCCACACGCTACAATCGATATCAAGTACAACTATACCGGGGATCGAACAACCTTCGACTTTAACAGCTTCTCAGAAGTTACTCTTGAAGCGTATCAACTCGTTGATGTCTACCTTTCTTATGGTTTTGCTAAAGACCGGCTCACCTGGTACGGTGCGGTCAACAATGTATTCGATGAGTCTTTCATCGCTGTGTTGGGGTACACTACGCGAGGGAGGAATTATAGTACGGGCTTAAGATATAGGTTTTAGGGTTGGTAATTTTTCGCCGCGGAGACACAAAGAGACACTGAGTTTCTGGTGCGTTAAGTACTGTTGTGTCAAGTCGCCCGTGCAGGGGCTCATTCGCTCATTGACTTGTGGTAGGCGAAGAGCAATTCGCGGGCCGCTTTGCTCACAGGCAGTTGATCGTTGCGAACCAATTCTTCAAGGCGAGTGCGGGTTGCTTCGAGGTCGCGGCGGCGGGCGATGTCGTTGCGGATAAGCCGGTCAAAGGTTTCGTCGAGCCAGTGAATCTTTTGTGCGGCGCGATTGGCCTCCCGGTATCCGGACTCACGGGCACGGGTGTCGAAGTCGTCTATCATAGCGACTATCTCAGCAATCCCATCGCCATTCAATGCCGAGCAGGTGAGCACACGCGGCTTCCACCACGTCGCGGTTTGGGGAAGCAGGCGCAACGCATGACTGAAATCAGCCTGAGCTCGCGCCGCACGAGCAACGTTGTCACCATCTGCTTTCGTGATAACGAGCGCGTCGGCCATCTCAACGACACCTTTTTTCATGCCTTGCAGTTCGTCGCCGGAGCCGGGCAGCATGAGCAACAGGAAGAAGTCGACCATATTCTTCACGGCAACTTCTGATTGTCCCACACCTACGGTCTCCACAATAACCATGTCGTACCCTGCCGCTTCGCACAATAACATGGCCTCGCGTGTGTGCGCAGCGACGCCACCTGTTCCACCTCCCGATGCCGTCGGCCTGATGAAAGCATTCTCATGACGTGAAAGGGAAGTCATCCGCGTCTTGTCTGCCAAAATACTTCCCCTCGACACGTTACTGCTGGGATCGATGGTGAGGACCGCCACCTTCCTTCCTGCCGACACGAGATGCATGCCCAACGCTTCGATGAGGCTGCTCTTGCCTGCACCAGGTGCGCCGGTAATGCCGACGCGCATAGCCTTACCTGTATAAGGCAAAGATGCCTGGAGTAGAGCATCACGCTCGTCGCTGTCTTCTTCGCGGGCGCTTTCAATGAGTGTGATAGCCCGAGCAAGCGCAGACCGGTTTCCGGCGATGATGCCTTCGAGAAGTTTATTCGTGGAAGCAGACGACGACAAGCCCGGAAGTTTAGTGAATTGGACGCCCAAATATCTAAATTTAGTGTTTTACTCCAGACCGATCACATGAAAAAGGGCTTTTGGATCGATGTCCTGCTCGCCACATTGTTTGTATTTTTTCTCATGTGGGGCATCTTCCGCATCACGCAGCTGAATTTTTTCAACGCATTTGACTCCATCGGCAAGGCGCTCAGTGATGTCGACCTGACCGACTATGTATTCTGGGGACTGCGCAAGGATCCCGGAGTCGATGAAAGCATTGTTGTTGTTAACATTGGCAATCTTTCCCGCCGCGAGATTGCCCAGCAGATCAGCATCATCAGTAAGTACGAGCCACGTGTTATCGGATTGGATATGTTCTTCGATTGTCCCGCAGGACGTGACACTGTTTCATGTCCCCAACTCAAGGACGTCTTCGGCAACCAGATGCTTAGCTATGTGATTCGCGAGGCGGGTAATGTGGTATTGGCCACCAAGCTGGAACAAACGGACTCGCTCGCTGCGATGAATACTGGTGAGGTGTTCGATTCGCTCAAGCGTTCCGATCCTATGTTTCGCGACTATGCTCTTGCTGAAGGTTTTGCCAATCTCGACACAGATGCTGCTTACCAGGACGACGTGAAAACCTGTCGGTCTTTCAACCCACAGATGCCGATGCTCAATGGTCGTATGCACAGGGCGTTTGCGGTCGAGCTTGCTATGCACTACGATTCAATCGCGACAACTCGCTTTCTCAAGCGCAATAACTTTACCGAAGTCATAAACTTCCGCGGCAACGTATTCGACCGATTTGAACAAAACAATCCGAGGTACCGGAACGTGTTTTATGTGCTCGATGTCGACGATGTCTTCAATGAAAATTTCACACCTGAAACCATCAAGGACAAGGTCGTAATTTTTGGATACCTCGGAGCGGAACTGGGCGACCCTTCATGGACCGACCGGTTCTACACGCCATTGAATCAGGTGCTGGCCGGCAAATCTAACCCTGACATGTTCGGTGTGGTGATCCATGCGAACATCGTCTCCATGATTCTTCATGGTGAATACATCAACAGCATGCCGGACTGGGGCGAGATCTTAATGGGCTTCGTACTGTGCGTGCTGAACATGGCACTCTTCCTTAAGATCATGTATCGCCTGCCGGACTGGTACGATGGCATCACGAAGCTGATCCAGGTAATTGAAATATTTCTCTTCACCGTACTGATGGTACTCGTTTTCCATTGGTTCAATCTGAAGATGGACATGGGCATAACCCTTGCCGCTATAGCCCTTGCAGGCGATACACTCGAGGTGTATGCCGGCGTCGTAAAGAACACGTTCATTCGTTTGAAACAACGGGTCGTACTGGCCAGAAGGCCGGCTTAGCGCGGTATTTGCGGGGTTTACCAAATGCGGCATGAGGGTATTAATGTTCCCGAAACGCTTAATTTTCATTATTTTAACAGTTTTCTAACCAAACCTCGCAGCATCATGAAAATCCGGAACCTTTCCCTGGCCGCGCTAATGCTGCTATTTTTTACACCGTTGTTTAGCCAGGAATACACCTTCCGCGTGCTGGTAAACAAAGGCGCGAATGAATATCGGACAGAGGGCTCCTCATGGCAAGCTCTTAAAACAGGAACGAGTCTGAAGCCAACAGATGAAATCCGGCTGGCCGATAACGCATACGTTGGACTGGTCCATCACGATGGGAAGCCAATCGAAATAAAAAAGGCAGGAAGCTACAAAGTGTCTCCTGACCTCACGTCGCTGGTTGAAGGGGGCTCAACGTTGCTGAAGAAGTATGTCGATTTTGCATTGAGCAGCAACACAGCAGAGGCCAAGAAGAATCGCCTCAATGCTACTGGAGCGGTGCAACGAACGGTTGAAGGCAGCGGCATCCGCCTTAAGCTTCCCCCAAATCATAACTCGGGCATTTACAACAACACAGCAGTGATCAATTGGGATGGCAGCCAGGTAAAAGGTCCCTACGTGGTAACCTTGCGAAACATGTTCGATGATGTGCTGTCGCGCATCGAAACACCTGAGACGAGTGTGACGCTCAATCTCGGGGACGGCCCGCTCGCGAAGGAAAATGCAATTCTTGTTGAAGTGGCAGCAAAGAACGATCCCTCACTCATCTCGGATCAGCATCTTATCAAGCGTCTTGCACCGGCTCAGCAAGATTCTGTCAAGAAGGAGCTCGACGACATCCTTGCAGTTATGGAGGGTGAGTCAGCACTCAATCAGCTGATCCTCGCGGGATTCTATGAGGAACACCAACTCCTTATCGATGCCATCGCTGCGTATGAAAATGCCATGCGACTGGCTCCGGATGTCGACGCCCTTCAAGACGCTTACAACGAATTCCTTATTCGCAACGCGCTAGCGTACTAAGACTGGCCCTGCATTCAATGTTTTTTGGCTGGAAGCCGTAATATTCTATTTTTGTGCTTCCATAATCCAGCCGCCATGAGTGTATTGGTAAACAAACATTCCCGAGTTGTTGTACAAGGTTTTACGGGTTCCGAAGGCACCTTCCATTCCGGTCAGATGATAGAGTACGGCACCAACGTCGTAGGAGGTGTCACGCCGGGAAAGGGTGGAACGGAACACCTTGGCAGGCCGGTATTTAACACCCTTCGTGAGGCCGTCGAAAAGACGGGAGCCGATGTGTCGATCATTTTCGTGCCACCCGCGTTTGCTGCAGACGCCATCCTGGAAGCGGCTGACTCGGGCATCAAGGTGATCGTCGCCATCACGGAAGGCATTCCCGTTAAGGATATGATGATCGTCAAGAAGGTCATCAAGTCGAAAGGCGATGTTGTGCTGATCGGTCCCAACTGTCCTGGTGTTATTACCCCCGGCGAGGCCAAAGTCGGTATCATGCCGGGATTTGTATTTAAGAAAGGACGGGTTGGAATTGTATCGAAGTCGGGAACACTTACATACGAAGCGGCCGATCAGATTGTAAAGGCAGGCCTTGGTATTTCAACTGCTATTGGTATTGGCGGTGATCCGATCATTGGTACCTCTACCAAAGAGGCTGTAGAAATGCTGATGAACGACGATGAGACGGATGCGATCGTAATGATCGGAGAGATCGGTGGTAATTATGAACCCGTAGCTGCGCGGTGGATTAAGGAGACAGGTAACAAAAAGCCTGTCGTGGGATTTATCGCAGGGCAAACCGCACCTCCGGGCAGACGGATGGGACACGCCGGAGCAATTATCGGTGGCGCCGAGGATACGGCAGCTGCCAAGATGAAGATCATGGCTGAATGCGGACTTCACGTAGTAGAATCACCTGCAGAAATCGGTGAGACTATGGCGCGGGTGCTCAAATAGAATTAAAACTCGACTTGAATTCCGTTTCGAGGTAGGCGTTGAGTCGCTTCAGGCCTGCCAGGACGCGCGTCTGTTCTGGTTCGTTTTCTACGTCGTCATTCTTGTAAATGACCTCCACAAAAAGGTTCGTAAGCATGTAGATGTACACCTTACGCGAGTCCTTTTCGCGGGTCCCCAAAAAAGTGCCCCTTTTTTTCAGGGTTTGTACCTGCTTCTTGAGGGAAAGCCGGGTAAAGAAAAATCTGAAAAACATGATTTGGTTTGGTTTTGTACCGTATCTGACGCGATTTTCAGGCCATTTGCACAAAACCGCCTAATTCAACGGATTTCGAGGTTTTTCTGTCGAGCCGATCCCTTTTTGGGAAAAAATTATCATTGTGGGGCTTAAAGGAGCTCGTTTGCGAGGTTTGCCAGCTCCGACCGCTCGCCTTTTTCCAGCGTAATGTGGGCATACAACTCATTGCCCTTGAGGCGGTCAATCAGGCTCGACAGGCCGTTGCTCTGGGAGTCGAGATAAGGGGTATCGATCTGATGTACGTCCCCCGTGAAAATGATCTTAGTGTTTTCCCCGGCACGGGTCACGATGGTTTTCACCTCGTGTGGGGTGAGATTCTGGGCTTCATCCACAATGAAGCAGATGTTGGAAAGACTTCGTCCCCGGATGTAGGCCAGAGGCGTGATAACCAGCTTTTCGAGGTTCACCATCTCGGTGATGCGCTGGTATTCCTTGTCGGTTTCGTTGTACTGGTTTTGAATGAACTTCAGATTATCCCAGAGCGGCTCCATGTAGGGATTGAGCTTAGACTTGATGTCGCCCGGGAGATAGCCAATATCCTTATTGCTTAGTGGCACTATTGGCCGCGCCAGGTAAATCTGTTTGAAGTTGCGCTTTTGTTCAAGACTTGCTGCAAGTGCAATCAGGGTTTTACCGGTGCCCGCTACGCCTTGCATCGACACGAGTCGAATCTCTGGCTTGAGCAGCGCATGCATGGCAAAGGTTTGCTCAGCGTTACGTGCTTTAATGCCATATACTGAACGCTTTTCTACGTGCTCAACCATCCCATTCAACGGGTTGTAGTATGCGAGCGCCGACTTCTTGCCACTCTTCAGGATGTAATAATGATTCTTGTACTCCGGTGGTCCTCCAAGAATTTCTTCAGGAACGCAGTATCCCTTTTCGTACAGGAGATTGATCATGTCGGGATCGACATTGTCGATGATCGTCTTGCCCGAATACAGTGACGATATGTTCTGTACCTTACCGGTAGTGTAGTCTTCTGCCTGAAGACCCAACGCCTTTGCTTTCAGACGGAGGTTTACATCCTTTGATACGAGGATGACTTTTTTGTTTTTTACCTCACGCTGGAGTTGAAGCGCTGCATTCAGAATGCGGTGATCGGGCTTTACTTCGTTGAACACGACGTTCGCATCAATGGCACTGTTCGTGTCCATCAACACCTTGAAGTTACCTTTGCCCTTCCCGTTGATGGGGTTCCACTGGTGAAGCATCTGGCCGTTGGCCAGTTTATCGAGAAGTCTGATGAACTCCCGCGCTTCAAAATTCTTGTTGTCGTTGCCTTTCTTGAAATTGTCGAGCTCCTCCAGAACGGTTATCGGTATTCCGATGTCGTGTTCGTCGAAGTTCAGGATGGATTCATGTTCATATATGATAACGGAAGTGTCGAGTACGAAGATCTTTTTCTCCTTCCTGGTTTTAGACATGCGTCACAAAGAACTTGGTTTACGAAATGTAATTAAAGAGCGTGAAAGCGCCAGATAATTCAGAATGTTTTTTTGATCATGGTGCCAATCGCGAGTAGCGGTCGCCGGAACCATGTGGCGTCACAAAGAGTACGCGCGCGAGCACAAGGAGTATCAGCTTGCGTGATGCCTGATCACGGGAAAGTTTTCCAAGTGCCATGTACTCCTTTAATGTAATGAACTCGTGCGCGTCAAGGTACTGCATGAGGATCTTTTCAGGTTCACCATATCGAAAGTGGATGTTGCGGTTTTGTTGTGAGCGGCGTACGATCTCCCGCACTTCCCGGCTCGCGCGAATGCTTTCTGCGCCAACACGAACAAAGGCGTCCTTCACGCCGTCGCGCAAAACTACGTGAGGCTTTCGCGTGCCTTCGAGGATGTCATAACGAAGAACGGATCGCCCGTTACCGATTGGGATAACTTCTTCGCGAAATCGCAGCCTGGGCCGGCACTGTGCAAGCGCCTGGTGGATCACATAAGCTTCTTCTTCCGGATGTCGGAGGCCAGGGATCGCTCCGTTGTCGTCCACGCCAATCAACACGGTGCCTCCTTCCGTGTTTGCAAATGCAACCATCTCACGGACGATCTTTTCAGGAAAGGCGGCTTTTCTTTTGAACTCAACGTGATGGCCTTCTCCGTGTGCGACGAGCTTCTTTAGCTCACGGAGGCGACGGACATCGGGCGGGGCATGGTCCTTTATCTTCGTTGCAGACATGAACGGAAGTTTCAGAATTTTCCTCCTGCAACTTCGTCGTCGTCATCATCATCTTCTTCGCCAGGCCGAGGCAGCGTAAACATGCTGCTGAGCAAGTCTTTGAACTGGTGCCCGACAGAAAGATTGTGCTTACTGATCAGACTGTATTCCGCCAGCCCGTGCAATGCAAATTCCATCAGGAACAGCTGCGTGGCAGCATCCTTCTCGCGATGGAACTCTTTCACCAGGTCAGTAAGTCCCGGGACACCCTTCAAGGCTGCTTCGTATTCGCCCTGCGGCATATCATGAAGAAGGTCCAGCGTGTTGCCATCACCAAACCAGTTGGTGATCTTTCGGTACGGGCTTTTCTCTTTCTGCTTGCGGAACTTGTCGGGATCCGGAAAGTAGTTGATAAACTGCGTGCGGATGGCTTTGCCAATCAGGTTCTGCGCGACAATGCCGGGACCTTCCTGCTCGCCTTCATACACCAACTCTACCTTTCCCGTAATAGCCGGTATTACACCGATAAAGTCCGAGATGCGTACTGCAGTGCTCTTCTCGTTGTTGAGGATCGCCCTGCGTTCCGCCGCAGCCATAAGATTTTCATAGGCCGATATGGTGAGACGCGCAGATACACCACTCTTGGCATCCACATACTCACTCTTGCGCGCTTCGACGGCCACCTGTTCTACCAAATCCCTCGCAATCTCGTGCACCGTAATACGCGATGCCGGATCAGCCGGGGCGCTTGCTTCCTGTGCTGTGATCTGTTTACCGATCTCAATGGTCTTCGGATAGTGGGTGATAATCTGACTGTCGATCCGGTCCTTAAGCGGTGTGACAATGCTGCCCCGGTTCGTATAGTCTTCGGGGTTTGCAGTGAACACAAACTGAATGTCGAGCGGAAGTCGAAGTTTAAATCCTCGAATCTGAATGTCTCCTTCCTGCAGGATGTTAAACAGTGCCACCTGTATTCTGGCCTGGAGGTCCGGAAGTTCATTGATAACAAAGATGCAACGGTTGGATCTTGGAATGAGCCCGAAATGAATTACCCGCTCATCGGAATAAGGCAGTTTAAGCGTTGCCGCCTTGATCGGGTCGACATCGCCCACAAGGTCGGCGATGGACACATCCGGTGTTGCGAGCTTTTCAGTGTAGCGGTCGTCGCGGTGAAGCCACGCAATGGGTGTGTCGTCACCCTCCTGTGCTATCCGATCTCTGCCATATCGTGAGACCGGATTAAACGGATCGTCATTGAGTTCCGAGCCCTCGATGATGGGGATGTATTCATCAAGCAGTCGAACCATAAGCCGGGCAAGACGGGTCTTTGCCTGACCGCGAAGGCCAAGGAGGTTGATGTCGTGGCCCGCAAGAATAGCACGTTCCAGATCGGGGATCACCGTCTCTTCGTATCCCCAGATACCTTCAAACACCGGTTCCTTTCGACGAAGGCCAGCGATGAGGTTTGATCTGAGTTCCGCCTTAATGGACCTGGGTTTATACCCAGCCCGTTTCAGTTCGCCCAGCGTGCTAATAGAGGTGAGGTCGCGCATGAGGCTCTCGATTTTTTGGTTGTTTGCCGCAGGAGTTTGTTACCAGGTTTTCCTGCGGTTTCGCTTAAAGTCTTCAAAAACCAGGTTACCCAGGCCCTCGACATTGCTGTAGTACGCATTGCCATTATTGGTCCTGGTGAATTCACGAACAAATGCCTTAAGGTAGGGGTCTGTTGCGATCATGAATGTAGTTACCGGTATTTTTATTTTGCGAAGTTGTGTAGCCAGATTGAGTGTACGGGCAAGAATTTTCTCATCGAGTCCGAACGCATTCTTGTAATATCGAATACCCTGTTTGATACACGTGGGTTTGCCATCCGTGATCATGAAAATCTGCTTGTTGGGATTTTTCCTCCTGCGCAGAATATCCATTGCGAGCTCCAATCCTGCCACGGTGTTCGTGTGGTACGGTCCGACCTGCAGGTAGGGTAGGTCCTTGATCTCGATTTGCCAGGCATCGTCTCCGAATACCAGGATATCCAGCGTGTCCTTTGGATATTTCTTTGTGATCAGTTCAGCCAGTGCCATGGCAACTTTTTTCGCAGGTGTTATCCTGTCTTCGCCGTACAGGATCATAGAGTGCGAAATGTCAATCATGAGCACCGTCGAAGTCTGCGTCTTGAACTCGCTTTCAATGACTTCAAGATCCCGCTCCGTCATGAAGAAATTATCAACGCCATGGTTGATCTGGGCGTTGCGTAATGAATCGGTCATCGCGATCTGCTCAGGCGTATCGCCGAATTCGTAATCGCGTTTCTCCGTAGTTTGCTCATCGCCGCGGCCGCTGTGAACGGTGTTGTGTTCTCCGCCGCGCGCCTTACGGAGTTTGCCAAAGATTTCTTCCAGGGCAGACTTCCGCAGTTGCTGTTCACTGCGGGCTTTGAGCTTGATCTCACCCCGTTCCGTTGCGTCGGTGATGTAGCCTTCCCGCTTAAGCTGTTCGATAAAATCTCCGATGCCGTACTTCTCGTTGGTAAGTCCGTATTGGCGGTCGAGTTCGGTAAGCCATTGTAAAGCCTCAGCTACGTTCCCTGACGTGATCAGCACGAGTTGCATGAAAATCTTCAGCAACTTTTGAAAGTCGCTGGAAGCTTTTTCTGGTGGTGGAACGTATTGGGTGAAGCGATAACCGGACATAGCGGGCGGTTTTGCTGATTTCCCTTAATAAACCATTTATTTCGGAAATCTGTTTCTCGCCCGAAATTTTATTTTTTTCAACTTTCGGGGACCCATGTAAGGTATTGAGTCTGAATTGAGTGTGGAAACGCCGCCCGGTCGTTAGTTTTGGAGTTCATGCATCATTGAAGCCATGAAACACATTTTTTACGCCCTTATTCTTGTCGGAATGGTTGCCCTGGCGTCGTGTTCCTCATACACGTGCCCTACCTATTCCAAGGTTCCCGCAGCAAAAAAGGAATCCCAGGTCAAAATCTAAGAAGCAAAAGCGCTGATATCGCGGGTAGAAACCCAGATCAGTGTTGCTGGGCCTCTTGAGGCTTCTTTGACCGCATCGTGCCGTAGATATAATCCCACAGCGGCGACGACACACCGAATACGATCTCACCATCCTTGTAGTGGTGAACGCCGTGGTTGATCCACAACGCTTTCAGGAAATTCTTAGGCGGCTGAAAAGCGTGGACCATGTAATGTATGGAGAGATAAAGCGCGTAGCCTACCAGGAAGCCGGGCAAAAAGGCAAATGCAAAGTCTCCCATAATTACGCGGAATACCAGCAGTAATATCGTTGCCAATGTAATGCTCAACAGCGGTGGCATCGCCAGCCGGTCTTTGTCTTTAGGAAATTCATGATGCACACCGTGAAGCGTGTACTGAAGTTTAGCCCGCGTTTTGGTATAGGTGGGCATGTGAAACACATAACGATGCACCATGTACTCCACCCACGTAAACGCGAGAAGTCCAAGGAAGAACATCCCGAGGGTTGTTAACACGGAAAGCGACGTGTGCGTCACGCTCCAGTAAAGGAGCGCAGTCGAATAGATACCAAAAATTATCAGCGGGACGGAAATATGCGTTCTTGATAACCGTTCCAGGATGGGATTTTTGAATAGTTGCTTTGTCCCTTTGTTCTGAGGTTTGATCTCTGCGTTCATCTTCCCTATATCCATTTTCGCCAAATTTAACCCGGCCCCCACTTTCTGCAAAATGATCTTTGTCAGGACAAGGTCTTTACCGTCGTTCTGTCGATTACCCTGGCATAAAATTGTTCGTACTGCGGCATTACTTTGCTTATGTCAAATTCGCGTGCCCGCGCCAGGGCGTTAGCCTTGAAACGGGGGAGGTTCTCCCTGTCGAGGATAATCAGCGCCTTTTTCGTCATGTCTTCGATGTCGCCCACAGCGCTGAGAAATCCCGTCTCCCCATGAATGTTCAGTTCGGGTAGCCCGCCTGCATTCGTGGAGATAACCGGCACCTCGCATGCCATGGCCTCCAGGGCAGCCAGACCAAAGCTTTCCTTTTCGGAGGTCATGATAAAGAGGTCGGCCACGGAGAGCACTTCTTCAACGGCCTCCAGCTTGCCAAGGAACCGGACATCGTCTGAGATTTCAAGCTCCCGGCTCACAATCTCGGCGCTCACCCGTTCCGGTCCGTCGCCGATCATCAGCAACTTTGCAGGTACTTCCTTTCTGACGCGCGCAAAGACACGCAGCACATCGTTTATCCGTTTTACTTTCCGGAAGTTCGATATATGAACAATGAGTGCTTCGCCATGGGGACAGATCGCCTTCTTGAAGTGGTCTTTCTTCATCTTCCGGAACTTCTCCATGTCGACGAAGTTGGGTATCACTTCGATCTCCTGCGTGATCTTGAAGTACTGCAGCGTTTCCCGTTTGAGGTCTTCCGACACCGCCGTCACCCCGTCTGACTCATTAATACTGAAGGTGACAACCGGCGCATACGAAGCGTCCTTGCCTACGAGAGTGATATCCGTGCCGTGCAATGTAGTCACGACTGGAATAATCGTATTCTCGGTTCTCAAAATCTGCCGCGCGAGGTAAGCGGCAGATGCGTGAGGAATTGCATAGTGCACATGCAGCAAGTCGAGCCTTTCGTTCTTGACGACGCTGACCATCTTGCTGGCAAGTGCAGTCTCGTACGGTGGATATTCAAATAGTGGATACGTTCTGAAATCCACCTCGTGGTAGAACAGATTCTCGTTGAGAAAGTCCAGCCGGCTTGGCTGTGAATACGTAATAAAATGAATTTCGTGACCTTTCTTGGCCAGGGCTTTGCCCAACTCAGTTGCTACGACGCCGCTTCCTCCAAACGTAGGATAGCAGACGATACCGATCCTCTTGGGATTCACTTCAAATTGCTGTTTAACGTTTCAAGCTGTGTACGGTGCGCCAACGGCATACCTGCGTCATGAACCGGTCGCGTTTTAGTACAGTAGCTGAATATAGACTGGTAAATGACGTCCTGAATCCGGGAACGGATATTCAGGCTTAAAAGTTTATTGTTGGTCATTTTGGGATGTACCCGGTTCGACAAAAATATATACACCAGGTCGAATTCTGGATCTACCCAAACACATGTTCCGGTAAAACCCGTATGCCCAAAAGTGGCCGGCGAAGCAAACAATGAGGTTGGACTGTTCCAATCGCTTTGAGCGGCCTTGTCCCAACCCAGGCCCCTCCGACTCGTTTCAAACTGCCTTCGCGTGAACAACCGGACGGTTTCAGGCCGGTAGTACCGAATGCCTCCATAGTATCCTTCCTGCAACAGCATCTGGGCAAGCTTTGCCAGGTCGTTGGCATTGCTGAACAGACCTGCATGTCCCGCTACGCCGCCCACCAGGGCGGCGCCCTGATCGTGTACCGTTCCGATCAGCAGCCTCTTTCGGAAAAGCGTATCACGTTCGGTAGGCGCTATCAGTTCTTTTGGGAATCTTCGCAGGGGTAAGTATCCTATCGATGTCGCACCCAGGGGTTCGTATAAATTCTGCTGCAGAAAGTCTTCCATCGGTTGGTTTAACATCGTCTCAGCGAGTTGCTGGAGAATGTAGAATCCCATGTCGCTGTACCTATAATCATAGGGGGTGCGCACAGGCTTCTCGCGAATGCGTGATGTTACAACCCAGCTCCAAACACTATCCCTTATTGCCGCATTCGCGTAAAGACCTTCAGCAACGAGGTAAGGGAAACGGCTGCTTGCTATGGTGTCGTAGTATCCTGGCAGGTATTGACCACTTTTCATGGTCTGAGCCCAGAACGGAAGAAATGGCCACAAGCCGGCCTGATGGGTAAGGATGTCTTTCAGCGTGAAGTCGCGTTTGTTTGAATTGCGCAGCCGCGGCAGATAATACGAGGCTTTCCGATAGATGTCGATTATCCCGCGATCATGCAGGAACATCACTGCCTGCAGGGTGGCAGCCACTTTTGTGACAGAAGCGAGATCGTAAATGGTTTTTTCTGTCACAGGCGCGAGGGTATCGTAGGTAAGGTGGCCGAATGCTTTTTCGTACACCACCTTTCCCTTGCGCGCCACGAGCACATAACATCCCGGTGTAGCCTCCATGGTGATCGCTTCCTGGGCAATTGATGCAATCTTTTCCAACACGCGACTATCGAGCTCCACGTCTTCAGGATATGAGTATCCCAATCGCTGAAGGCTTTGCACCACATCGCCGCTACCGGACACATATGTCCCCACAGTGAGTGGTAACATTCCATCCGCGGTCAGCGCGCCAAAAATGCTTTGCGGAACAATCTGTCCCATAGGTCCCCCTTCGTACGCTTCAACCACTGTGTTGAAGCGGCTGAGCGAAGTAAGCCACAATGGAGAACCAAATACAGCAAGAATTACTTCCTGCTTTGTCTGCAGGTCGGCGAGCTGATCCAGGACCGCCGCATGGTTCGTTGGGTCGGCAAATAGCCCGACGATGATGGTCGTGTACGGCTCTAGTCGTCCGGCAAGGGAAGCGATGCTGTCATTCGTGGCGACAAAATGTTCGGCAGTAACGTATTTGTCGATGATGTCTGTGAAGGTGTTTCGCGCAGGAAGGCCAACACTGACCGTTGCAAACTTTCTGTTTTCCAGGAAGCGCAGTGGTAGGATAGCCAGTTCGTTGCGCACAACGGTGACGGAACGTTCAAGTAGCCGACGTTGGAGTTGACGGGCATAGTCAGTATCCAGCGACCTCGCCACTTCATACGAAGGTGTTGTCCTGGTATCATGAAGGCCAAGGTCGTACTTGGCAGCGAGAATCTTCCGCACTTTTTCGTCGAGCAACGCGGCATAGCGCGGATCTTTCCGAACCAGCCGCCGCACGCGCCGGATCGACGCACCAATTTGCTCAGGGAAGAGGATCATGTCGTTGCCTGCTTCAAAGGCGAGCGCTTCTGCTTCGCCGTCGCGGAAGCGGTCTGAGGCTTGTGCGAGGTCCCGCGCATTGACAAACACCAAGCCTTCGTAGTTCATGTTGTTCCTCAGCCACTGGCCCGCATAAATGGATGACAGTACAGAAGATGGATACCGATTCTTACGGGCCGCGCGCTTCTTCTCGTAGAACAGTGGGAACTCGGTGGATGCTGCAAGTACGCCACCGATGCCCGCATGGAGCATCCTGCGGTAGGGATAGGTTTCAACCGAGTCGATATATGCCTGCACTACCGGAAGTTCGTCCTTCTTCAACTCCACGACGGTGAGCCCCTTCAAGGGGAAGTTTCGGGCGCATGCCATCACACCCTGGTCTTGCAAACCCTGGACGTAGGCGACAGCCTTCGTGGCGATGATGTTCCGGTCATCGCCGAACGAGCGCTCGAGTGTGTCAAACCGCGTTGCTGACAAAACTTCGACAGGTGGAGCGAAGTTGATGTGAAGCCCGAGCACTTTCATCTGTCTGGCAATCTCTGCACCCACCTCGTAGATTAACCGGTCATCACGGATAGCGCCCATTCTCATTATCGTTGAGAAGGCCATTGTACTGTCGAGCGTGTTCCCCAATCCGTTAGCCGCATTGATACCCAGCAGCAAGGGTGCTGCAGCGATGTCACGCACGTGTGACTGAAGCTGGGAGACCTGAACGGGTCCACCGTCCAGGATGATCAGACCACCGGGTTGATGATTTCGGATTGTATTTCGGAGTTCGTTGAGATAGTCACTGTTCGACTTTGCATAAACCGGTATCATGAACAGCTGACCGATCTTTGCATCTTCATCCAATGTTTGGAAGACGCTGTCGACCCACTGATCTTTAGCGGTTTGGGCTGGCGCTGCTGTAAAAAGGCCCAAAAGGAGGGTAAACACGCAGTAAACTTTTTTCAGCATCCGGCCGTTACGGTTTTTGTAAATAAACGATTATAAGGCAATTTTGCGTTTCCGGACGTCAAAAAATCAAAGTTAGCTGCGTGCAAGATGAAATTCCCTTCTTTTTTTACGAAAGTACCAAAGCATAAGAAGTTCAGCTTCACGCCGCGCTTTTATGATGAGAGGGAGTATGAGCTCAAAGAACGTGAAGAACGGATTCGTAAAGAACTCGAAAGCCGCAAAGCAGCCGGTGATCCGGTGGAAGATGTCGATCCGTCGATGTTCGGATATCGTGAAAGGATAGCAGGATCCTTCAGGTCTTCATCTCGCCGCTCGCTACAAGGTCGCACGCCTCCGTCGGCGATCCTGATGCGCTTCGTCATATTCACGTTCCTTGCGGTTTGGGTAGTCGCTTACCTCGAGTATGGAAATGTAGCATTCTACGGACTCCTGCTGATCTTCCCGATATACTTTCTCATGCGCAGCGGCGGAACCTCACAGAGACGTCGCTAAGTTCTGAATTGCACATGCCCGACATCATTCAATTGTTGCCCGACGCGATTGCGAATCAAATAGCAGCCGGGGAGGTGGTGCAACGGCCAGCGTCGGCTGTGAAGGAATTGCTTGAGAATTCCGTCGACGCAGGAGCGCGTCGCATCACGCTTATTATTAAGGATGCAGGTAAAGGACTCATTCAGGTAGTCGATGACGGCGTAGGCATGTCGGAGACGGATGCGCGCCTTAGTCTTGAAAGACATGCCACATCGAAGATCCGAAAGACGGAAGACTTGTTCTCGCTCCGTACGATGGGCTTCCGTGGTGAAGCACTCGCTTCGATCGCGGCCGTGTCGCAGATGGAACTCAAGACACGCCCTGCCGACAGGGAAATCGGAACGCTCATCTATGTTGAGGGATCAGAGGTCCGCAGACAGGAACCCGTCGCCGCGGAAGTCGGTACGAGCGTCAGTGTGCGGAATCTCTTCTTTAATATTCCTGCGCGCAGAAATTTTCTGAAATCAAATCCTGTAGAACTTCGTCACATCAACGAGGAGTTCCAGCGCATTGCGATCGCGCATCCGCACATCGCGTTCACATACTATATCAACGACACACTTGAATGTGAACTACCTCCGGGAAAACTAAGTCAGCGCATCGTTTCGATTTTCGGCAAATCGTATCAGAAGCAACTTGCACCCTGCAGCGAGGAAACCGACCTCGTGAAGTTGCATGGTTACGTCGGCCGACCGGACTCGGCCAAGCGAACACGCGGCGAGCAATTCATTTTCGTAAACAA
>DATCLO010000068.1:0-62093 GCA_036563875.1 Cyclobacteriaceae bacterium | reverse complement strand
TTGCATGATGATATCGACGATCTTGAGCACAACGTGGTTCGCGCCATCGAAGAATGCTTTCACGGGGGTGACCTTTTCCGACTTGGTGAGTATCATTGCCACGCCAAACAGGATGGAAAAGAAGATGATCTGCAGCATGTTGCTGTTGCTTGACGCAGCATTGAAGAAGTTGTCCGGAACGATATCCACAACAGGCTGCAAGGGACCACTTTGTCCGAGTTCGTGTGCGGAGACAACGGTCTGATCAAGCTCAGATGCATAGGCTTCTCGTAGCGATTCGCGCCGATCTTCTGACAACAGCTTTCCTGGACGAATAATATTGACAAGTACGAGCCCGACAGATATTGCCAGTATAGTGGTTGCGAAATAGAAAGCGATGGTCTTGCCACCGATGCGCGACAGCCGAGATATATCCGAAAGGTTGGAGACGCCGTCGATGAGGGAAAAAATTATCAGGGGGATGGCGATCAGCTTGAGGGCACGAATAAAAATGTCGCCCCAGGGTTTTATCCAGTCGTGCGTAAATTCAACCATGCCGAGCGATTCAGCGCTTAGGCCCCAAATGAGACCTAAACCCATTCCAATCAGAATCTTTGCGTAAAGCGGTAGCTTCTTCTTCATAACCGTGAACCGTTCGACCTTATCTATCAAAATTAACCATCCTTTTATGGGATGAAAGGAAATTCCTGTGAAACTGTCGCGTTTTGCGTTACAGTCCCTGAATGGCCGCGTTGATTCGCTCGGCGATCCGCTTGTAACCCGGTTCGGTCAAGTGGATGCCATCCTCCGTCAGTGCTAAGAAATCGTTTTCGAGTTCCTCGTGGATATCGACAAAACGACAATTGAAGCGGGAGGCGAGTTGTTGATAATGCGGGAGGAGATTGTGCAGTCTTTCTCTCGCACCGGAATATTTATCTTCCATCATTGAATCGGCTGCTATGGGCGGCGGTGTGACGACAAGTACATCAGGTTTCGAGTTGCTGGCAAAGTCGTAGTTGGTAACGATGGATAACAATCTTTCAAGATTTGTCGGTACAAGCGACTGAAGGGAATCGAAGACCGCTTTGCAGTCGTTCGTGCCCAAGAGAATGATAATGTAATCGATGCGTCGCATCGAGTTGTCCGCCTGAGCGAGGCGATAGTGAATGTTCCTCAATTCATTGAGTTCTTTCTTTCCCAGGTTGTCGAATCCGATTGTGTTCCCGCTGATGGCGAAGTTGTAGAGTGAATCCTGCGGGCGCAACTTTTGAAGCTGGCTAGCCCAGCCTGTTGGGATGGCCGCATGTGAGTCGCCAATGATTAATCCGAAGCGATGTGGTTCATCGCTGCATTGCAGCGTACCCACCATCCAAAAAAATATCGTCAGAAGAAATCCGTAGCTCTGTTTACTCATGCAGCGTGGAGGGAGGGATCAGAAGATGTAGCGTTCGAATATGCTTTCCACATCCCTGTAAAAAAGTACTTCGTTACCCTCCGAAAGCGATATTCGCTCGTGTGTTTGAATTTCGTCGATTAACGGTTTATAGTGTGCCCGGTTGACCTCCGAGGCGTATAGTTCCTTAAGACCTTTGCGAATAAACTGAACTTTAACGGAAGAAACATCCGAATAATGATACTTCGATTGCACGTACTCCCTGAGAAACCGCTCGTCAAGGAAATCGCGAATCAGATCATTGCGGACCTTCTTGATAAACTCAAGAATCTCATTCTCTCCGTCCGACAATTTCAATTCACCGTATTGACTGGTAAGTACAGTTTTCTCCATTCACCGATTTATTTGTGCAGTAAGGTCAAGAGAATTCCCGAAACTTTCACCTTGATTTTGTCCCTTTTTTAAAGTTTATTGCCCTTGGCGCGCAATACAAAATCGGCCAGAACCAGCGCTGCCATCGCTTCCACGATCGGCACTGCCCGCGGCACCACACAAGGGTCGTGGCGCCCCTTCCCGGAAACAATCACTTCATTCCCCTCTTTGTCCACACTCCGTTGATCCTGCATCAGCGTTGCTACCGGTTTGAAAGCGACGTTGAAGTAAATGTCCTCGCCGTTTGAAATGCCGCCCTGAATTCCACCCGAATGGTTGGTGCGCGTGCGAATCCGGTCCCCGTCTTTGTAAAATTCGTCGTTGTGCTGGGACCCACGAAGGGACACGCCCGCGAAGCCACTCCCGTATTCGAAGCCTTTGACAGCATTTATGCTGAGCATTGCCTTGCCGAGCTGCGCATGGAGTTTGTCGAAAACTGGCTCCCCCAGTCCGGGGGGCGTGTTCCTGATCACACAAGTCACCATGCCTCCGATGGTGTCACGGTCGAGCCGTACCTTGTCGATCAGGTCGATCATTTTGTTGGCGGTTTCCTCGTGTGGGCACCGGACGATGTTATCGTCGGTCCGGGAAAGGTCAAGCGTCTGGTAGGGAGGGGCGACGATGTCGCCGACACGGGAGACGTAAGCGTTGATGGACACGCCAAACGTCCGCAGGTAGAGTTGCGCAACGGCGCCGGCTGCGACACGTGCCGCCGTTTCACGGGCAGAACTCCGCCCGCCGCCGCGGTAGTCGCGGATTCCATACTTTACCTGGTAAGTGTAGTCGGCGTGGGAGGGGCGGAACGACTCTGCAATATGGCTGTAATCCCTGCTGCGCTGATCCTGATTTTCGATGACCATCGCGATGGGCGTGCCTGTCGTTGTCCCTTCAAACACGCCGCTCAGGATGCGAACGTCATCATCTTCCCTGCGCTGCGTGGTGATTCGAGATTGACCCGGTCGTCGCCGCGAAAGCTGTTCGCGGATAAAGTCCATATCAAGGGTTAATCCGGCAGGACAGCCATCGATCACAACGCCAATGGCCGGACCGTGCGATTCCCCGAATGTGGTGATCCTGAAAATTTCGCCGAATGAGTTGCTCATGGGAAGCGGCCCGGTTATTTCCGGGCGACAAGATACACGGAAGCTCCCAACATGACCAAAATTAAGGCATTAAAGACCGGCTTCTGCCAATTGTCTTCGCGAACCTTCACAATCTCGTTTGAAGTGGTCTCGATCCGATCGTAAAAGGTACCCTGGTCCGTCGATTGAATCACTTCATTCTTGCGACTCTCTCCGGTAACGTAGGCCGTGAGGTTGGAGCGTAGTGTGTCGTACCTTTCCTTCTTTGGATTGAAAAAGACCCAGCTGAAGTAACGGCCGAGGTCGTACGTTCCCGGTTCCCTGGGAATAAGGAAATAGTTAAACGACTTCGAGCCGGTGACTTTGCTGCTCTGACGGTTTATGTTCTGGCGAACGTTAGGCTCGTAAAATTCGAAGTTGCCGTCTTTACTTACGATCGGTGGCCGAATGGAAGAAATGTTACCCTCGCCATAGATACTGAATTCATACGGCGTGCTCTTGCCCGTTTCCAAATCGGTCGAGGGCATGCGTTCTTCGAGGTAGTAATCCCCTACCGATACAACGTCGCGTAGTGGATGTGGCGGAAGTTCTTTGACGCGTACGGTCTTCGGTTTACTGTAGAACGTTTTGAAATCTTCCTGCCGGTTCCGTCCAAAGAATGTTGGATTCTTTGCAACGCGATACTTGATCATCTCGAGTCCAACGCTCGGGAATGTGATGGGGTCCGCTGTGAGCGGGAAGAAAGTCGCCTGATAAATCTTGTACTGTGTGTAGTACTTGCCGCGGATACGGACAGTCTCGCCTTCGATATTTTCAATGTTAAAGTTCTCTTCCCAGCAGTTTGCAGGACGAATCTTTTTCAGGATGTCGGACAGTTGCTTGCCCAATTCGTAAAAGCTCAGCGGCGCGCGGTTGTCTTCAGCGACAAAGAACGAAAGCGTTGCATTAAATCCTTCGCCGACATACACTTCGTCCTTGCTCGTGGTCATCGCGAGGAATGCATCTTCAGCAATGTCTACAAACTCAGTTTCTTCACGTCCAAAAAACTCGTCAAAGGGATCGGAGTCGAAGAAGCCACGGAAAGGATCGCTGCGTTTTACCTGGGCAGGTGGACCCACACGAACCGTCTTCCCCTGCGACGAAATTTGCTTGCCGTTGACCGTCATGGTGAAGGCCGGAACTCTATAGGTGCCCTGGGCGATGGGCATGTAGGTCATCGTGATACTTTGAGATGACGAGATCTGGCCGTTGATAATGCTTGTGGAGGATTGACTCGACGTTCCGCGCTTGCGAAAGCCCTCAATTTCCGGGAACTCACCGTAGTCTCTGAGGCGCTCATTCTTCACGGTAACGGTGATCGTCCAGGCCTCATTTTCGGCGACTTCATCCGGGCCGAGCGTGATTTCGACGTCCTGGGCCAGAGCTGTCCCGGAAAGGAGAAAAAACCCTAAAAACGCCAGAATTCGGCCGATATTATATACCGATGTCATAATTTTTCTCCCCGATCAAAATTACGTGTTAATGACCCTCCCAATTAACATTTTTTATATATTAACAGTCCAATGCATTTTTTGATTTTTTCATCTCACATCAAATTATCGCTGCTATGCTGAACTACGTCAAAACTGTGCTCACAAAGGTGAGTTTTGACTCCCGACTCTTTGAAAAGGAGCTGCGGAAAGCTATCAGGATGCTGATAGCGGAAGAAGTGAACGAACTCAGAAGGTGGTGCTACGCCAGCTTCGGGAAGCAACATGAAGCGATTCTTAACCGGTGTTTTGTGTACGCTTAGTACATCGGCCGGACGCAAGCGTCAGTTTACTTTCGATACTGACAAAAGAACGAACGTTAAAATCAATGTCCGAAACAACTGACGCGTGGGTACAAGAAGTTCAATGTTGAAACATCAGCCCCCTGCTAATGCAGGGGGTTTTAATTTTGTGCGAATTTTTCTCCGGGTTCCTCGGGAGGCCTGGCTGTGGATGGCTGCCCTCGTCGCTTTGGCCATTCACGATCCTGACTCGGGAAAGCATCTGGCCTTGTGTCCTTTCCATTACCTTGGATTTGATTTCTGCCCGGGTTGCGGACTGGGGCGGTCAATCTCCTACGCCCTGCACGGTGAGTTCGCGAGCTCTTTATCAATGCATCCGCTGGGAGTATTTGCGCTGATTGTCTTATCTTACAGAATCCTTCAACTCACACGACATCAAATCGCCTTCACTACTACTACTTCATAACCTGGAACCTACTTCAATTATTTATGGCAAGAATTATTGACATTCTACCCGAACTGCAAGGTGAGGAAATGGCCTATGTGCAAAACCTGATCAAGGATTTGGACGACGAAAAGGCGAGATCCTTTGCGGTTGTGTACAGAGCGCGACGCAAAGATCCTCAACTCATCCTCATCACTGCCCTATTGGGATTTGTCGGATTCGCAGGAATTCACCGTTTCATTATTGACCAGGTGGGCATGGGTATCTTATACTTATTCACGGGTGGTCTGTGCCTGATAGGAACGATCATCGACCTCGTCAACTATCAAAAACTTGCCTTTGAGTTCAACATGAATGTGGCCAACGTGGCGCTTTCATCGATCCGGTAAGTTCACTCAGGCAGCTTCCTGGGATTTTTCTTTATTCTCCTCCTCCGTTAAGGACTTCTCTTCGGCGGCGGAATCGGTATTCTCTGCGACATTGGGAGTGTCGAATGATTTTCGCACGCTTTCCAGTTTCGACGGAGAACAAAAAGTGACCGCGAAGGCTTCCCGTAGGGATTTGCTCTTGCGAATGTCGCGAAACAGCTCAATCCACTCGTGAAAGTTGAGGTAAATGGGATTGTAACTTTTCACGGGCTTGGTGATACCATACGTGGGTTTTTCATCTTCGGGCTGAAAGGTGCCAAACATCCGATCCCAGATGATGAATGTCGAACCATAATTCCGGTCTAGGTAGCGTTCATTGCTCGCATGGTGTACACGATGGTGCGAAGGAGTCGTGAAAATGAATTCGATAACGCGCGGTAATTTGCGTATATACTCCGTGTGAATCCAGAATTGATACAGCACGGCAATCTGGTGACAGATCAGGAAAGTAACCGGATCGAATCCAACCAGAGGTATGGGAATGAAGAATATGATTTTCATTTGTTGCGTCCAGCCCAACCTGAACGAAACGGACCAGTTATACTTTTCTGAATTGTGATGTGTGACGTGAGTAGCCCACCAGAAGCGGTTTTCATGGGCGATTCGATGTGCCCAGTACCGCCAGAAGTCTACCCATATGAAGCAGAGGATGAATGACCACCAGGTTGGAGGAATGCTCCACGGCACGAGGTTATAAAAGAACAGCATCACACCAAATGTGAATACTTTCAGCGCTGCGTTCAATGCAACGTTGCCGAGACCAATAGCCGTAGCGGCAAGCGTATCTTTTGTGTTGTAATACTCTTTCTTCTTGTACAATGTCACAGCCCATTCCACCAGCACCAATGCAATCATGACCGGTGCAGCATACACGATGATGTTGGGTATATCGAGATTAATAAGATCCTGATAGGTGATTACCTTTTTGTCCATTCCTTTAAAGTTGTGGGAGAAAATCCTGGCAGGAAGTGCACCCGGTACTTAGGGGTCTTTGCAATAACGCAAATACCGCACCTAATTACTAGCGGATCATAGAAACTTCTTCTCCGAGTGAGATTGACGGGCATGCGCAATGTTTCGCATCAACCCCTCGAATCCCGTGCGTTTTAGCGCCGATTGGCCAAAAACGGCTTCAAAGGTTTCGCGCGTAATCTCCTTCCAGTCTTGTTGCATTATTTCCTTTAACGGTTCTGATGGATTGAGCCGGGGCTCGTCATGAGGTTGTGCAAAGCGGTTCCAGGGGCAAACATCCTGGCATATGTCGCACCCGAATATCCAGTTGTCGAAATCTTCCCCCGCCTTTTGAGGAATTTCTTCCCTGAGTTCTATGGTGTAGTAGGAAATGCAACGGCTTCCATCTACTACATAGGGCTCCGGAATAGCATTGGTGGGACAAGCGTCCATACATGCGGTGCAGGTTCCGCAATAGTCCCTGGCAGGTGCGTCATACTCCAACTCAAGATCGATGATGAGTTCCGCAAGGAAGAAGAAACTTCCCATAGTACGGTTCAACAGCAGCGTATTCTTGCCGGCCCATCCGAGTCCTGCACGCGCGGCCCACGTCCGTTCCATAACCGGTGCCGAGTCAACGAATGCCCGTCCGTGAATGTCTCCGATTTTTTCCCGCAACGTTTCAAGCAATTGCTTCAGGCGATCGCGTATGACGAAATGATAATCCTCACCATAGGCATACTTCGCAATCTTAAGTGTACCTTGATGCGCAAGGTCGGTTGAAGGAAAATAGTTGAAGATGAGGCTGACTACGGACTTGGCTCCGGGAACAAGCTTGGTAGGATCCACACGCTTGTCGAAGTGGCGCTCCATGTAGCCCATCTTCCCGTGATAGCCGCGACGCAGCCATTCTTCCAGCTGTCGCGCTTCTTCATCCAGAAATTCCGCCTTCGATATTCCGCAAAAGGAAAAGCCATGCTGCACGGCAGCGGTCTTGATGATCTGCGTGTTTCTGGCGGCTTGCGACATATAACCGGATTAGTCGAACAACCCCGGTCCTGATCGGGATGCCGGTGGCTTTAGCTTGAGGTGCTTGTATGCTTTTTCCGTGGCCTCGCGACCCCGCGATGTTCGTTTTATGTAACCCTCCTGGATAAGGAACGGTTCATACACTTCTTCGATCGTCTCTGCTTCCTCGCCGGCTGCGGTCGCAATCGTGGATATCCCGACGGGCCCGCCCTTGAACTTGTCGATTATGGTCAGGAGAATGCGATTGTCCATCTCGTCCAAGCCGTGTTCGTCGACATCCAGGGCGTTGAGCGCCATCTGTGCGATGTCTATCGTGATGGTTCCGTTTCCTTTGATCTGCGCAAAATCGCGCGTCCTCCGCAACAGGTTGTTTGCGATTCGCGGTGTTCCGCGGCTACGCCGTGCAATTTCAAACGCCGCGTCGTCGTCGATCGGTGCACCGAGAATGGCGGCCGAGCGCTTGACAATCCTCGTGAGCAACTGTGCGTCGTAATACTCAAGCCGCGCGTTTATACCAAACCGTGCGCGCAGTGGCGCTGTAAGCAGACCAGCGCGTGTGGTCGCGCCAATAAGCGTAAAAGGATTAAGGCTTATCTGCACTGAGCGGGCATTCGGACCGCTGTCGAGGAGGATGTCAATCCGGAAATCCTCCATCGCCGAGTAAAGATATTCCTCTACGATAGGATTCAGCCGATGGATTTCGTCTATGAAAAGGACATCCCGCGGCTCCAGGTTTGTAAGCAAGCCAGCCAGGTCACTGGGCTTGTCCAGTACCGGGCCCGACGTCACCTTGATCCCTGACTCCATCTCATGAGCAATGATGTGCGCAAGCGTAGTCTTTCCAAGACCCGGCGGACCGTGGAGAAGCACGTGGTCAAGGGACTCATTGCGCTGCCGCGCCGCCTGGACAAAGACACGTATGTTTTCAACAATCTTCTGCTGGCCGGTGAAATCTGCGAACGTGAGCGGCCGCAATACCTTCTCGAATTCTCTCTCGACGGCGCTCATACCGGTACCTTCCGGGTTCAGATATTCCTCACGCATATCCACTCAGGATTTCGTCGAAAGGTAGCGAAATAAAAGATTATATTTGCCGCCCGCACCCACCTATGAACAATCGCGCACGGAACATTCTTTATACGATTATTCTGCTGGCTTCCGTGTACGTTGTCTATACGATCCGGAAGAAGCCCGACGAGCCACGCATTGCTTTTGGCGGTCGCACCATGGGCACTACGTATTCGATCATATACTACGACAAGAAAGGTCGCGATTTTCAAAAGGCAGTAGACTCGGTGCTGGTAGTCTTTAACCAAAGCCTGAACACGTATCTGCCTGATTCGGAGATTTCGCGATTCAATACAGGTACATCCTTCAGGTTCAACCTGCCGTTTTTTTATCCTGTGCTCAAACGGTCGAAAGAAATATACGAGAGCAGCGGTGGAGCGTTTGATCCAACCGTGATGCCGCTCGTAAATGCTTGGGGCTTTGGTCCTGCCGAGCCGCTTCACCCTGATTCTGTGCAGGTCGATTCCCTTCTTGAGTTTGTTGGGATGGATAAGATCTTTTTCAACGAAGACAGCGTTTGGAAGGAAGATCCGCGCGTGCAGCTCGACTTCAGCGCGATCGCCAAGGGTTATGGAGTCGACGTCGTTGCAGATTTTTTGAAGGATAAAGGCATCAGGAATCTCTTTGTCGAGATAGGTGGCGAAGTAGTAACCGCGGGTACGAACATTGGCGAGCAACGTCCCTGGCAGGTTGGTATCCTGGATCCGAACTCGACGATCGATGTGCAGTCATATATCGCGTATGCCCAGCTGAAGGACATCGCCCTCGCGACATCCGGAAACTATTTCAACTTTCGGGTAGAGGACGGTAAGAAATTCTCCCATACCATTGACCCTGCTACGGGTTACCCTGTGCAGCGAACCATCCTGAGCGCGTCCGTCTTTGCGGAGAATTGCATGACTGCTGATGCATGGGCCACAGCGTTTATGGTTATGGGCGAGGAGCGTGCCAGGCAAATCCTTGATGCGCGCGACGATATCAACGCCTTTCTGACATTCAGTCAAGACGACGGATCGATTGGGACGTTCGCTACCGGCGGGCTCCGCGACATTCTCAAGCTAAACCGGAAGCAGCAGCCATGACGATAAAACTGATTGTGCTCTTCCTCGCGCCGTTGTTGTCGGGCCTTCTCATCTTTCTGGTTCCGCAAGGCAGGAATGCAAATTACAAACTCTTGCTTGTGTTTGCTGGCGCATACCTGTTCGCCATAACGGTAAGCCACATCCTTGCGGAACTGTATCTGCAGCACGAGGAAGTAGGGTACATCGGGATCTTCGTTCTGGCCGGATTCTTTCTTCAGATGGTGCTGGAGTATTTTACCTCCGGCGTGGAACACGGCCACTTGCATGGTCATCACGATCACGATCATCATCACGACCATCATCACCATCATCACGACCACCATTCCAACGGCATGTCGGCGTTCGTTCTGTTGGTGGCTTTGTGCATTCATGCCTTTTTGGAAGGCGCAATGCTTGCGCAGCCTTCGGCAGGGAGCGGCGTATACAACGTCAACGCCGTTCTGCTGGGCATTGTGCTTCACCGTGCGCCCGCAGCCTTCGCGCTAATGACGGTTCTTGTGTTTCAACTCGGCTCGTCGCGAAAGGCATTGCCTTACCTGGTCGGATTTTCACTTGCGGCACCATTGGGATTGCTTCTAAGCAACTATCTTTCGTCGGTCGAGGTATTGACGCGTAACGGGCTTATTTACCTTTACGCGTTGGTGTGTGGCAGCTTTCTCCAGATATCCACTACAATCGTCTTTGAAAGCAGTCCCGAACACCGCTTTAACGCGCTCAAGTTGCTGGTGGCAGGAGCAGGAGCAGTGACGGCAGTCGCACTTGAGATGATAGTATGAGTGTGGGTGTGAGAGCGTACCGATTACCCGATCACCGATTGCCAAAAAAATGGTTTCCCGCCGTGCCGCCATCACCCTTCTCCTCTACGTCGCCGTAGTTGTATCCCTGCTTGCGTTCTGTTACGCGAGTCCGTCGTACAATTGGGACATGCTGGCGTATGCTGCGGTAGTATTGGATGACGGGCAGGTAAGTCCCGAAGTATTGCATACGGAGGTTTATCGCACTGCCGCAGAGGAAACACCAGAAGCAGAGTATAGTATGATGGTGGACACTACGCACGCACTTCGCAGTGAAGTGTTGCGGAGTCCGGAGCGGTTTTACCAATTTCTTTCATACTTCCGCGTCAAGCCGTTGTACACGGCAATGTGCAGTGCCCTTCATTCCCTGGGTGTGCCGTTGATGAAGTCGACGGTGCTTCCATCTGCGCTGGGAATTTTCGCAATTGCACTGATGGTGTTCTATCGCTTCTCGCGAACGGTTCCTTTTTGGGCTGCTGCAATCTTGGGATTGTCCGTGATATGCACACCGCCCGTTACGGAAGCTGCGCGGCTCTCGACGCCGGATGCGTTGAGCACGGCACTCCTGGTCGGTGCATTACTCGTGTATCTCTACCGCGCGAATGTGTATTGGTTTATCGGACTGATCGTGTTAGCCGTGTTCGCGCGGCTGGATAATGTGATTCCCGCGACGATATTTTTGCTATCGTTGTTGGTGAGCGACGGCAAGGAACAAAATGGCAAAGCTGTTGCCCTGGTGGTCGTTGGTACTATGGTCCTGCTTTTTGCGTATACCTGGTTAATTATGCGATACGCTGAATACAATGGCGGTTTTGAAGAATTCTACGGTGGGCTCACCAGAAAATGGAACCCGGTTCTCCTGGTGGGCGACGCGTTGCAAGGGTTGCGGACTATCAAGACAAGCTACCTTGCGCTCGGAGGAATTAGTTTCGTCGTGTTATTCCATAGGAAAGGATTCCGGCTGACGGCTTTAGATCGAAATCAGTTCTTGTTCCTTACAGCAACTGTAGCGGTTGTTGTGCGGTATGTCTTATTCCCTGATTTGACAACACGTTTCTTTCTGTGGTACTACATTCTTTGCTGGGTCTTAATTGCAGAGGGCATTGTGATGTCGTATAAACCCGGGCCGATAGAGCGTTCAACCAGCGACTAGCTTCCTCCTCGGACACGAAACAAGAAATCCCTTTCATCAAAAAAGCTTTCCTTTTCACGGATGGTCTCGAATTGAAATCCATTTTTCATGGCAATTGCTTTAATCCGCCGGACGTCACATGCCTGCGTTAACACCATTATGATATTGCTATCCCGATAAGGAATGAGTTGTTTGAAAAGCTTTTCAAAGTATTCGAAATTCTCTCCGCAATACCACGCGACGTCCGCATCAGTCGTGGGGTTTTTTGCGTAGTAGGGCGGGTTGATAATAATCCAATCGAACAAAGTCGGAGGCAGGTTGGTGAACAAATCTGAGGTGACAATGTCGAGGTGGACACCGTTTGCCTCAGCGTTTACGCGGGTGTTTTCAATCGCTTTAGGATTCATATCCGAAGCCGTCACGCTTGCGCCTTTTCTTGCTGCGGCAATTGATAAGAGCCCTGTTCCACAGCCGAGCTCCAGAAAAGTACTTCCTTTCAGGCCTTGTTCCTCGAGGAATTCAAGCAGCAGGGTCGTGCTTGAGAAGAGTCCCGGGTGGAACACACCGGGAAAGACCCGCAGATGCAGTCCGGCCTTTTTATACGTGCGCTCTTTCGACAGAAACCATTTTGTCAAAGGAATAAGCACGAAACCCGCCAGGCGTTTGAATACCCTCCGCATCGTCACTCCATGAGGAATCCTTCCAGTTCCGGTTGCCTGTACTTCCACAGGCGCTGCAGGATTTTCAGTTCAAGGGGAAATTTGAACAGATTATGTCGATACCGAAGTTCGGAAAGGCCCTGCATCACTTTTCGCTTCAGCGGCGTCATCCGAAAATCGGAAACTGTGGGGTATCGGGCATTCAGCACCGTTTCAAATCCCAAAATCTTATCCACCATCGCCGGGGTTAGCCACGGCGTGAGGGGATTCTTCCGTAGGTCGAAGTTCTGCCACTGCGGTTCAAGCCAATCCTCGAGTTTTTCAGGGAATTTGAATCCCGAAGCGGTGACCTGTTCGTATAGCGCGGAGCCTTCGGTGGGTACGGGGCTGTATACGTAGATGATGATTTCCGTTTCCGGATTGATCGCCTTGATCTGCTTTATGTAGGCAATGTCCCGGTCGATCTGCTCCATTACTTTTTCCGGTGTTTCCGCAGGAAAGCCCAGTACGAAAGAGTACTCGGGGATGATGCCAACCTTCTTCATGCGATCAGCGAAGCGCATCATCTGCTCAGTAGTCTGCGTACCACCTTTATCCATTTTTTTCAACAGTTCGTCGTCGCTCGTTTCTGCACCGAAGAAAATCATTCTGCATCCGGCTTCACGCATGAGCGATAGCGATTCGTCGTTGTACTTGTCGATCGTATCGATTCGTCCTTCACCCCACCATGAAATTTTTTCGTCGCGAATCAGTCGTGAGAAAGCGATGGTTCTTTTTTCACTCACGAAGAAGTTGTTGTCGTGAAATTCAACTGAGTCGACACCGTGCTCATCGATGAGATACTTGATGTCCTTGTAGATCAGCTCCGCGGATTTTCCTTTCCACCGTGCATTGTAGATCGGAACTACCGCGCAAAACGAACACGTGAAAGGACAACCCATACTGGAGTGGTATGCTGTAGTGCGTTTGCCAAGGAATGTTCTGCCGAGGTAACGTTTAAGCGGATAAAACCGGTTTAGATAATCGTAGGGAAGGGGAGGAAGTTGATCCTGGTCAACCAGAGGAGCTAGCGGCGTCTTGATGACAGCTCCGTCCTTTTTAAAGATAAGGTTGTGTATGAATGGAATAGCCGATTTGTCATGCTCCAGCGCGTGCAGCAATCGCGGGAAGGCTTCGTCCCCGGGACCATTGATAACGTAATCTACATAGCCGGAGTTGATTACGGATTTATACTGATTTGAAGGAAAGTATCCACCCCAAATCGTCGTAACGTTGGGATAGAATTCTCGGATGCGCTTTGTGTATGGAATGGCTTGAAGCAGCTGAGGTCCGGGCATTACCGTACAACCGAAGACATCAAAACCCTCGTCAAGGTAGCGTTGAATCACGGGCCATGGATCGGATTCCAGATTGCCGTCAACAAATACATACTCGTACTTGCCGTGGATTGACGCGCCCACCTGGAGAATGGAATTCGGGATCCGATGCTTGCTGCGCGCGCTGCGCGGATTGAAGAGAATGATTCTCAACACAAGAAAATCGTTACGACCACAAGTCAATGTAGAATGTCGTACGGTAACAGTCAACGCGGCACGAATAAATCTTCCTGCAGGCAACCCTGGGTTCGCATTGTTTGTAGCATGGTTGATGCATCCGTCCGCTTGCGGGGGCGCTGAGGAATCAGTATGTTTCTCTTGATGACAGTAATCTCCAGCTGCCTTGAGATTTAAGCAATGGGTTCGTGAAACGATATTCGGAATATCCATTCCGCAGGAGTACGTGTGCGTTGGTCTCGAAAGTTTTCAAAATCCTTTAATGGCATTCCTGACCTCGAGGGCCGGAACAGACATCGTTCCGGTTCACGCAGATATCCTCCTTGGCTATCGACCGCTTGTTCTGGGTTTATCATTTGAACGACTCTCGAAAGAGGCATACTGGTTGCGAAATCAGGAGATAGTCTGTTTGACAATGGTAACTGGTGCATTTCATGCTGATGACGAGTGGCGCGGATTTCAAACGGATAAGTCCGCAGTTGCAAGGATCCTTTTGAAAAACATCTATGTGCGTGACCTGGGTGAACAGACTGTTGTTGTGTTTGAAGGCCTTTATGGACAACACAAGTTTCTTGGCTCATGGCATCAGTTTGCCAACCGTGTGCGCGAGCGATTCAGGGTAAGCAGGCCCGACAATTACCCCGAAGGAAATTTGTATGACCAGGTCCGCATCGGCTACGCCCTACCGCGCGCGATCTCGATGATAACGGTTCAGGGTGACGGTGAAGGACTAAATATGTTCCCCACCGATCTGCACGGACCAGTTGGGAAAGGAGGATATGCTGGTTCACTGCGACATGGTGGCAAAGCCAACGATCAAGTCGAAAAGGCCGGTGTCCTTGCTCTTTCAAATGTTAAATCAGGTTGGTTCAGGGAGGCCTATGCGCTGGGCAAAAATCATATGGCCGATACAAAACCGATTTCAGAATTTCCTCTTTCATCAGTTCGCACTAAAACGTTTGGTATTCCATTACCCGCATCTGCAGTTCGATACCGCGAGCTACGTCGCCTGGATTCAATTGACGTGGGTATTCACAGAATTCACTTTTATGAAGTGGTTCATGAGGCACAGGTGGAAGACATGGAGGATACGCTGGCCCATATCCACTGTTTCTATGCACAATGGCGAAAGAACCGAAATTTGGTGTCTGAGTACCTGATCCGATGAGGATTGTCAGTCTTTCATATGTTCCCATCAAGGTTGACGATCCTGAAACATGGCTTTCGCGACTCTCGTTGTTCAACGGTATCCTGAATCGTCTTGCGAAGTTTGCCACAGTTGCCAGTTTTCACTGCATCGCCCGGAATGCTTTGCTGAACAGGGAAGGGGTGACATACTTCTTTTTAAGGCTCGTTCCCGGAGAAAAGTGGCTGCCGTTTCGCCTTCATCGCAGGGTAAGAAAATGGAATCCGGATGTTGTCATTGTCCACAGCCTTGCCTTTCCCTGGCAAATTATCCTGTTGCGCCTGCAGCTTGGCAGGAGGACCAGAATCCTGGTGCAGGACCACAAAGAGAGACCGGGCCATTTCTTGCGTCAGGCACTTCAACGGGTTGCCGACAGGTTTGTCGAGGCTTACTTGTTCACGTATGTCGAACAGGCCGAACCCTGGCTGGAGCGCAAGGTCATCGCGCATCCGGGCAAAGTAAAGCAGCTTTTCGAGGGATCGTCTGACTTCCATTTGGAGGATCCTAATGAGGCTCGCAAAAAGACAGGTGTGGGACCAGGTTTGACATACCTGTGGGTTGGAAGGCTCATTTCATTTAAAGATCCGCTCACGGTGTTACGCGCATTCCTGAGGTTTTTGGAAGGCGGACAGAAGGGCGATCTCTACATGATCTTTCAGACGACAGACTTACTGGACAAAATTAAGATGCTGCTTAACGAGCATCCAGAAGTAGCCTCAGCCGTACACCTGGTGGGACAGGTCGATCACGATGAGCTCGTTCACTGGTACAACAGCGCAGATTTTTTCATCCTCGGTTCACATGACGAGGCGACGAATATTTCCTTGTGTGAGGCAATGTCGTGCGGTTGTGTTCCGATAGTCACCGATATCCCTGCTTTTCGGGAAATGACCGGTCACGGTAATATTGGTTTGTTGTTCCCAGCAGGCGATGAGGAACGCTTACTAAAAGTATTGGGAGAGAGCACCCGGCTTGATTTGGCTTCTGAAAAGCAAAAGGTTCTGAATCAGTTTCGTAATGAACTCTCATTTGATGCGATTGCAGGAAGGTTGATCAAAATTCTTTCATGATGTCCCGGACGCTGTTCTCCATACGATGAACGAGAACTGAGGAGAAGTCTTCTTCGTCGAAAAGCGCCGACGCCGTCGCAATCATTTCATATTCTGAGGCGACAATATGCCAGTGATCGATATCCCGTTTTTCGGCCCGTGCAAAGCTAATCACATGACAGCCTGCATAGAGCGCTTCAAGGCAGGCCGAACTGTAGCCTTCATATTCAGATGGGTGCAGGAACAATTTCGACTTTTGCATCATTGAAAGCACCCTGCTATGCGGAACCTCTCCCGTAAGGACAACATTCTCTTCAAGATCAAGCGCCCGGATCATTTTCCTGATTTTCGTTTCCTCGGGACCATGTCCACACAGGACGGCTCGAATGTTGGGATGGCTGGGCTTGAGAGCAGCGACGACTGTAATGAAAATATCATATCGCTTGAGGGGAATGAGTGACCCAACGCCCAGCACATCAACCGTGCGCTCTTGCACGGTGTCAGGAGGAAATGCGGCGGTGTCTATGCCCAGGGGTATGATCCTCCCAGGACGTTTCCCGTGGTTACGGAAGAATTCATCGGCCATGAAATCCGACAACACAATCAGTTCCCTCTTGCTTAGATTGACCCACAGTACGTATGGATTCTTCCGTCGCGCATCCTGTCCCATGACCCAGCATTTGTGAGGCAGATTGTACTTTCGCGCAAAGCGATTGCCGATCAAGGCGGTGTCCGTAAGCCAAAAGCTGAGCACGGCGGTGTTCTTTGTATGGAAGAGCTGGTCCAGTCTTCTGCCCACGCGCCGCCATAGCAACGGCCTGAATACCTTCCAATACGAAAGCCCCTCGAAAGGGATAACTGTGTTACCGTGCCAGGTATACTCATTCCGGTGAGGAGGATACTGAAGGGCAAGGATTATCACTTGAATTTCCGGATAGATGCGGTTAAGCATCTTTACGAATAATTGTTGCGCAGGCAAACAGTGTGTATCCTGCTCGTCTTTTGGGAAACCCGGCGAGATGATGATCAAATTTTCGATCTGAGGCATTAAGCGACAAGGATCTCCCAATAATAGCCAATTGTCTTAATTCAATACGCGATTTTGGAGAAGTAATGAAGGCAGCCAACCGCCGCGGCGGTTTCTTTGTAGTTTTATAAGTATGATCGAACGCATTTCCAACAGACTTCGGAAACTGAATGCGATATTGTATCCGCAGCACATCTTTCAGCCTCCGAAGTGGCTGGTGCTGGGTGTAAACAACACCTGCAACCTGCACTGTAAGATGTGCGACGTTGGGGTCAACTATACGCAAAGCAATTTCTTTGAGAACCTGATGGGGTCGCGGCCCGTCCACATGCCGCTTGACTTATTCCGACATATTTGCGATCAGGCATCGCTGTATTTCCCAGGCGTTCGCATCGGATACGCCTTTACCGAACCGCTTATTTATGTTCACTTGGCGGAGTCACTCGAGTATGCAAAGTCGAAAAGGTTGTTTACTTCGATCACGACCAATGGCCTGGGACTAAAAAAATGGGCACCAGTACTCGATGAAGTAGACTTGAACGAGCTCAACGTTTCATTGGATGGTCCTCCTGAAATTCACAATCACATCCGGGGAAACAAGCACTCCTTTGAACTGGCCATGGAGGGCATCGACGCGTTGGCTTCCAGAAATAGCAGCATCAAAATCAGCATCTATTGTGTAATTACCGAATGGAACGCCAAGTATCTAACGACGTTTCTCGAGCATCTGAAGGATAAGAAACTGCATCGAGTGGGACTCATGCATTCCAATTTTACTCCGCAACATATTGCCGATCGTCATAATGACACCTTTGGCGGTCTGTACCCGGCTACAGCGTCCAACGTAACAGACACGAATAACGATGCGATTCCTTTGGACAAGCTGTGGGAGGAAATTCAGGAAGTGAAGCGTCGGACCTGGCCTTTCACGGTACGGTTCTTTCCCGATCTGAATTCACTCAGAGCGCTGCAGCAATACTATTTCCAGCCGGAAATTCTTGTGGGCAGACGGTGCATGGACATTTTCTCAAACATTATGATTAAGTCGAATGGAGATGTCATTCCCGCGCACGGCCGTTGCTACAATTTGAAGGTTGGGAATCTCTATGACAACAGCATTCACGAGATATGGAACTCCGCTGTTATGGCGCAATTCAGAAAAAGTGTAACGGCTCATGGAGGGTTGCTTCCCGCATGTTCGCGGTGTTGCAGCGCGTTTGCCAGATAGGGACTATCGCACCACCCTCAGCCATAATACTTGTGCCAGTCGCGCCCATCCTTTCCAATGCAGTGGAACGAGTGATACGTAACGTTGAAAGCTCCAGAATGCGTCGCGCGGCTTTTCGGTTTCCATGAACAGCAGGCCGAGCTTGTAATAGCAGATACTTCTCAGGTGCCGGAATAGCCGTTCTGAGATCATATTTTTGTTGCGAAACTCTTCGATCATGGCAAGATAATTATGGTGCGATTGCACAGCCGCTGCGGTTGATATATTTCTGTCGTGCTTCCTAATCCTGACCAGACGTTCGTTGGTGAAAATGCCTGTGAAGCGGTAACTCATCCGATAAAAAAAGTGAATGTCCCTCGTAGTCTTAATGGTTTCGTCCAGCAGGCCAATTTCATCGATGGCACTCTTTCTGAAGACGAGGGAAGGCGTGAGCACGCAGAACCTGTTGTCCGCAAGCTGCGGAAGAAACAGGCTGCCAACATACAGTTCCTCCTTTTCCGGCAGCTGGATTGCTCCAGGACCGAATTGTTCGCCGTTGCTGATGATGAAGCCGGCCTCAGGGTATCGATTCAGTAAAGTCAGTTGTAGCTCCAGCTTATCGGGCCGCCACAGATCATCGGAATCGAGAAACGCGATGTATTCGCCTCTTGACTTCTCTATGCCGTAGTTCTTTACTTTTCCAATGAATCCCGTGTGATCAAGTTTGTAGTAGAATATGCGGTCATCTGCAAATCCAGCAACCACTGCTTCGCTATCGTCTGCTGAACCGTCGTCGATCACTAACAACTCCCAATTCCTATAAGTCTGATTCAGTACACTCTGTATCGTTTCGCCGATAAAGTCCGCGCGGTTGTAGGTTGGTATAATGACACTTACGAGGGGTTGGTCAACCGGCATGGCGCTTCTTTGGACTGTATTGTTCGTCACTCACTTTTCGAAGCTGACCATCGACCAACTCATATACGGTGTCGAACTTCTTCAACAGCTCAGGGTGATGGGTAATCATAAGGATGGTCTTACTGTGTTCGGTTACATCGAGTAGCGTTGTGATGACTTCATTTTCCGTCTCCGGATCAAGTTGATTTGTCACCTCATCCAGCAGGAGGATATCGGCATCGCGATATAGTGCGCGTGCAATGGCGATGCGCTGACGCTGACCGCCGGATATTTTTGCGCCTTTTTCGCCGATCCGGGTTTCAAGACCTTCCGGCAATGAAGCAACCCAGGCGCTCAATCCCATACCCTCAACGAGTCGGCTTACCTTTTCCCTGTCGACTTGCGGTGCAGGAACGCCGAAGGCGATGTTCTCCATCACAGAGCCATCCATGATGTAGGGACTCTGCGGCACATATCCCAGCAGACGCGCCCGTTCTTCATCTGAAACGGGCAGATCATCGATAAGGATTGTCCCGGCTTGCTGCTTTAGAAAGCCTAAAATAATCAGCAACAGGCTCGACTTTCCCGAGCCCGATCTGCCCGTCAGCGCTACCGTCTCCCCGTTGCGTATTATCAAGTTGACATTAGCCAGCAGAGGCAATTGCTTGGCGTATGCGAAGGATATGTCCTTCAGCCGAATGCTCGAGTTGAAAGGGGGGCGTGTCGGCGTCGTGTCGGGTTGTCGCTCTTCCTGTTTGTCTACAACATTGTCAAGTTCCTGAAGGCAATATTCATTAATTCTCATTTGCTGGACGGCGACGGTGATCCGGCTTATGGACGGAATAATGCGGAAGCTTGCCGCCGCGTAGATGCTCAACAGGATCAGCGTGTTCTGCGAATCGTTTTGCGCGCTCAATACATAAATGATCAATCCGGAAACACAGGCAGCTGCGATGACTTCAGTTACACGTGGCGTTCCGGCATGAGCCGCATGATCAAGAGCAAGCGCCCGACCGTGTTTTTCACTGAGCTCTCGGAATGTGTCACGGAAGAAGGACTCTTTCTGGAAGGCTTTGATGTCGGGGAAACCTTCAGCAATCACGAGCGCCCTCCTGAGCAAGTTAGACCACGACGCCCTGATGGTCCCGCCGATTCTTCTCAGGTGAATGCGCCTTAGTCGAAACACGAGGAACGCTGGGAGGAGTATGATTGAGAGAAAGCCAAATATTTTTACGTCGTATACCATAACGCCTGCCAGCAATAGCAGGAAAACCAACCCTTCGGAAAGCACCGTACCTGCTGGTACGAGAATGTTGTTGGCAAACACGAGAGGTATGCTGGCCATCACGTTCACTTCGTGCGAAAGCGTTGATTCTGTGAATTTCTGGTATGGCTGCGCGAGATATCTGCTGATCACGCGTGAGGCGATTGCAGTTGCGACGCTATACGCATATCGCGCTTTCGCCCTTATGACCCACGCGTTCATTAGGGTTTTCAGAACAATGAAGAGAAACACGGCCGCGGTGAAGGCGATGGCAAACGCATTCAGCGAATCAAAGCCCCCAGCTTCATATGCCCGCTGAAACGAAGGATTGGCCTGAACTCTTTCCGGATCGATGAGCAGGAAAATGATCGGCAGGAAGAATGCCAGGCTGAAGAAGTCAAGGATGGAGTTTAGGAAAAGCAACGCCACGATAAACGCTCCTGTCTTCCTCCGCGCACGTGGAATGAGTTTGAGGCCGCGAAAGAAAGCGTTTTCCTTCATCATCACTCAATATACCATATCTTGAAACAGTTGCAGACGCAGGCGCAGATGCAGTCCTGCACCCTACATGTTGTTTTTTTGCATCTGCCTCTGCCTCTGAACTACCGAATGACAATCCATGGAAAAGGCGAAAACCCCATCCACTTCTTTATCCTTCCCTGTAACGAATTCGGGTTATGCAATACGGAATAACGATATCCCTTCAACGCTTCCCAGGTATGGTGGTGATAGTACGAGACCATACCAGGATATCCGGAATTTCTGAAATGGTCTTCCGACCTTACCTTTGCCGCTGCCATGTCGCATTCATTGTAGATAGGACTGTCCATAATATGCAGTTCTCCACCTGAATTCAGCATTCGCTTAAGACGATCAATCAGCAACCGAACGTCGCGGAAATACTGTATGACGCTGGCGCAGACGATCACGTCGACAGTACAGTCATTAAAAGCCTCGGATTCGATATCACCATACACAAACGTGACCCGTTCATTAGTTGAAAAAAGCCGCACCGCCTGCTTCAGCTCAATCTCGTTAACATCAATACCACAGCAATCCGCCTGGAGTTGGCTGGCCAGGAAATTTGTAAGCCAACCGTTGCCACAACCGACCTCCAGGACGGTCTTCGGCTTTTTCTTCTTCAGGTACTGCGACAATGATTTTGCCGAGCGTTCCCGAACCTTCCACTCGCGGTGCAACGCATGTTGCCGTGGCAGACGAGGCAAGGTTTTTACAATCACGTCCGGCAACATTCTGCCTTCCACGGTGCGAAGTGCGGTGTACTCGCGTTCAAAATCGCGGCGTCCTGTTCCCGACTGATAAAACAGTCCTTCCCATTGCCGGAACGATGCCTGACTGCTGAAAAACGTTTGAAATCCTGAAAGACCGGTAGCCGTTTCGTTAGGGTTCATAGCGGAAAGTGACGATGATATGATCTGCCCATCGATTGAACGGGAAGTGGTTCCGTACCAATTTGTCCGCTTTGCGAAGGAACGAGTACACGCGCGGGTGTCGCCCAGCGAAATTCGAATGGTGAGGTGGTGGTGAGATGGCGGCGAGACCTTCGTGCGCAACTAGCTTAAACGTTGGCCCCAACGCCGATCGCACAGCATTCAGCGAATGATAGTAGGTCGTGAAATATTCCCCTTCGAGATGTGACAACGCGCCGCCCTTCGTTAGCCTTCGAAAGGCTTTCGACCCATTCCCTTTGAAAGCACCGAGGATTTCCCACGGACATACCGGTGGCATAATCACCCACGTGAGATGCGCGCCGGCATCGAGCAGGACTGGCAGATGACGTGTTATCCGTGAAAGATCGGGCGTGCAATTCAGTCCACCGAAATTGGAAAACACGTAGTTGAATCTTGTTCCTTCGATCAGATCCAGGTTTTCATACGAGAGGCGGCGGCATGTAAGCCGTTGTCCGGGATTGTCAATAGCAATCTTTCGCTTGATCTGATCGATCATTCCGCGTGATGCGTCGGTGGCCAGGACCGTATGTCCTGCGCGCGCAAAGTAAATGGCGTCGATGCCTGTGCCTGCATTGAGTTCGAGTATGCGACTGCCGGGGCTTATGAATTGCTCAACATGCTCATAGACCTGCTTGCGTAAATCGCGAAGGATGATATTGCGCGCATCGTCGCGATCGTAGACAACGGATTGCTTGCTGAATGCGCGTTCTAAGGCCTCCGCAGATCCTGGACCCATCATAATAGGGTGGCCGGAAGCCATTATTTCAATTGCAGGTCAATAATGTAATGGTCTGAGAAACCAGCAAGGAACGCAAACCGGCTTAGTTTCTTTTCGAGAGAATATAATTTGAAGAGTGTGCGCTTGCGTTTGCTGAAGAATCTTTCCAGGAAACCCGGCGGTATCGTAATTCCCACGGGCATGGTTCTGACTTTTCGGAACGATTGGCTGGCCCACCGTGCGATGCGGCTGGGTTGATAAAACCACGTTCTGATTCCTTCCTCGGCTTCAGCGAGTACTGCTTTGTCCGTCCAGCGACGGAACGCCTTCCTGAAGTTCAGCTTAAGTGCAAAGTGCATCGTCTCCCACAGGCAACGCTTCGGCATGACGACAGCAACGAGCCGGCCACCGGGAGCCATGATGGAAGGAAGTTTTTGCAGCAACTTTTGCAACGACCCGGGACTGATACAATTGATGCCGTTGAAATTGGAGAAGATGAGGTCGAACTTTTTGTTGAAAACGGTTTCGTCAAATGTCTCGACGTCGATGTAACACGAACTGATCTTGTTCTGAAGAGAGTATTGCTTCACCTTTTGCTGTGTAACCTTCAGCATCTCTTCAGAAAGGTCGGTAGCAATCAAACTAACGCCGCGTTCACCAAAGAGCGCTGCATCCTCACCTGTACCGCATGTTAACTCGAGAATTTCGAGACCTTTGAGTTCCGGAGTGATCTGTTCCAGGTATCGCCAAACGCGTTTACGTTGCAGCTGGCTGATCACGGCATGTTTGAATAGGGTACTGTGGGTAGGAGCGATATGGTCGAACGGGACTGCCATAAAATCCTCTACTAGTGGTTGTTACATTTTTCGTGCCGATTGCTCAAGTCGGTAGCTTTAAATTACTAAGCTTTTTGTTAAGTGCGTACGAGCGGGCAGCGAAATAAAAAGCCCCCAGTCCCGAACGAAAGTCTTTTTCTGTAAAACGCAAAGGATTAGTGATTAATTTCTTTAAAGCACGGAAGCCACGGCGCGACCGGTACACGCTGTGTACGTACTGGTGCAGTTTGCGGTAATAATCCCCTTGGAAGGTTCCCTGAAACATCATTGCCAGGTCGTCCGAGTCGGTCCAGTTGCGTTTCTCCCGCATGTGGTGTTTTACCTTTTCGTAAAAACCTGTTCCTGGCAGGGGGTAAGACACTGAAATTCCGACTTCATCAGGCATGAGGCCGAGAACCATCTGTATCGTGGCATCTATATCGCTTTGTGTCTCACCTAGATAACCAAACTGGAGGAAGAACGCCACCCGCACACCAAAGCTCCGGAGCAGGCGCGTGGCTTCGTGTATCTGTGCGATTGTGATACCCTTTTCCATCGCATCGAGGACCCGTTGCGATCCGGATTCCGCACCCATCCAAACGGTTTCGACGCCGGAGCGGACCAGCGCCTCGATAGTTGCGGGTTCGAGCAGCAGGTCTGCCCGCGACTGAATTTTGTAACGGAACTTCAGATTGGCATCCGCAACCAGTCGGGCAAATTCCTCAACCCAGCCGGGCTTCAGCCCGAAAATATCGTCGCACATCCAGAAGTGATCGGGTCGCGCGTGGTCCATCAACCACTGGATTTCGCGGATAACGTGCGCAGGCGATCGGGAGGTGTAACGGTTGCCATAGATCGGCTTGGCGCACCAGTTGCACTTAAAAGGGCATCCACGGGTTGTCGCCAGGTTGAGGGAAAAGTACCCATGATGGCGAAGCCACACCGCACGGTAGGCTTCCAGGTCAACAAGGTCCCAGGCGGGCAACGGCAGGGCATCCAGGTCACGCATCACAGGCCGGGACGGGTTGCGTTGAACTTCGCCGTCTCTTAGAAAAGCTATTCCCTGAATTTGTTCTGTTGGTGAACTCGCTTCAAGCGCTTGCAGCAATTCCGTGAGCGTAACCTCCCCTTCGCCGTGGATGACATAGTCGGCGCCGGCAGCAAGATATTTTTCAGCGTGATCACTGGCATCTGATCCCGAGACGATAACGCGACAACCCGCGGCCTTTGCGTCGGCAATCATATCTTGCGCAGCATCGCGCATGTTTGTCAGGCACATCTTCGACAAGTAGTTGAAGACATCATCGTATACCACGAGGTATTGCGGATTAAAACGCCCTAACGCCTGGCGTAACTCTCTTGTGTCCTTACGAAGGTTGGTGTCAAACAGACTTACGTCAAAACCACGTTCGCGAACTACCGCTGCGGCAAGTATTGTCGCGAGAGGCGGATAGGGTTGTTTCATCCGCCATTGCTTGGAGTCGAACCGATAAAAATAAGAGTGTGTAAACAGAACCCGCGTCATCACAATTTATTCAACGTCGTTGCTGAAAATTTCTGAAGCAGGGTTTCATACCGTTCAAGGACGCGTCGCTGAAAATGGTTTGGATGGTTCTTGGAAACAGAGTCCGTTGACTTAAATGCTATATCAAAGTCATTTGTCGGATATTGTCCGGCATAGAGCCGCCTCCAGCGTCTCTGTGTGAGTTTACGGAACAGTGCATTCAGCTTGTCGCCTGTCCATCCAACAAGGACTAGTTCAACTGCACGTTTGATCAGGCCCTTTCGGGTTTCCGGAGCGTTCTTCGGTGCCCTTACACGAAAGTTGGGAAAATACTCGGATACCCATGCATTTGCGTGCATCAGTCGATAGTACACAGAACGCCCGCAGATCGGAACAAGTGTAGCCAACTCCGTTGCAGTGAAGAGATTCTTTTCTTCGATCTCCAGTTTATCCTCCGTAACGAAGTAGTTGCAGCAGCAATACTTATGACGGTTCAACAGAACTATTCGCTTGTACAATGCGATCAACATGCGCGCGATCCAGAGTCTTCGCGGTGCCGTGACGATGAAGAAATCGAGGTCGCTGTTTTCGTCCATGTATCCCTTGGAAAAACTTCCTGAAGCCATCACAGCGCGGACGAAGGGAAGGGAGCCGAGAAAGCGTCCGCGTCGGTGCGCGAAGTCGGACATACGCTGGGCCATATTGTTGCCGCGAAGTCGTCGTTGGGCAGGACCTTCGTCGGGGGTAAGCCCGAATAAGTCGCCGTATCGATAGATGCGCCCCACCCGTGTGAGTCCCTCCAACGCTCGATCCAGATCGTGTGGTGTTATGCTGTTGGTGCGGAGGAACTTGAAGATTTCTTCTGACCGCAATGGATATTGAAACAGCTCGAAATAAAGGAGGGTTTGGAGAATGGATTGCTCCAACGTGATATCACCGCGTGATTCCGTTTTGGCACTGTACATATTGTTCCGGTCAATAGCTGTCAATACCTATACAAGGAGAACGCTATCCGGGTACACGTCGGTCTGAAAAATTTTCGCTTTCCAGTCCATACTCCCTGACCACTTCATTTAGTACCCTGTTGTTGATTTGGCGTCTTTCTTCGTCGTGCAGCCAACCCCATTTGGTGAAGTACTTGCTCAGGTTCATGATTTTGTGAAACAGCGCGCCCTTTACTTCCTGTTGGTCGTGATAAATGACCGCGTGTGGATAGTAAACCGTCCGGGCGTGCCGATGAATTCTCCGGCACAAGTCAAGGTCTTCTCCATACAGGAAGAAGCGTTCATCGAACAGTCCGGTGTGTTCCAGTACTGACATTCGAAGGAACATAAAACAACCTGAGAGAAAGGGTACGTCGAGAAGGCGATGGTAGTTAGTGAACTGCAATTCGTAAGAGAAATTCTCCCGATCGGCGAAGGGCGTCAAAAAGTTTCGCGCAATCAACGTCCACGGTGACGGAAGCAGCTTGCACAGTCGCTGTAGTGTACCGTCGGGATTCAGCACCTTCGGCATGACGAGTCCCACATCGGGATTTGAATCCATAAACTGCTGCAATTCCGGGAGCACGGATGATTCAAAATACACATCGGGATTCAGCACAAGATGATACCTGGAATGTTGGGCCACACCCCGCAATGCGATATTGTGCGCCGCGCCGAATCCGATATTTCGGCTGCACTGCACATAAATCACACGCGGATCGTTAGCCAGATCACGCAGCGCATCGGTCGGAGAATTGTCGATCAGGTACAAGACTGAATCCCCGGCACTGTTGAGAAAGCTGGATATGGCTCGGGCGAGGATGGGCGCCGAATTCTTGTAGGCCACTATTGACGCGCTCAACGCTCTCATGGAATGCCGCTTCTAAAGAAAAGTACAAAAAAAGGCCCGTGTGCGTTGGCACGCATTTGAAATTATTGCAAAAGATGTGAATTTTAACCACTGTCAGTTCGCGAAGAGCTTCATTTAATCTAGCTATGGAAATAATCCGTTCTCTCGAAGACTACGAACGTATTTACCGCAGGAGCGTTGAAGATCCGGAATCCTTCTGGTCGGAAGTTGCGGAAGATTTCGTGTGGAGGAAAAAATGGACGAAAACCCTGGAATGGGATTTCAACAAACCTGAAGTAAAGTGGTTCATTGGCGGCAAGCTAAATGTCACGGAGAATTGCATCGACCGCCATTTGCCGAAACGGGCAAATCAGACGGCAATAATCTGGGAACCGAACGACCCGCAAGGACCCTCACGTAGCATTACGTATCAGCAACTTCACGATGAAGTGTGCCGCACGGCGAACATGCTGAAAAAGCATGGTGTGAAGAAGGGCGACAGGGTCTGTATCTATCTCCCGATGATTCCTGAGCTGGCGTACACCATGCTTGCTTGCGCACGCATTGGCGCCATTCACTCTGTGGTGTTTGCGGGGTTCTCTGCGCGTTCGCTGGTAGACAGAATCACCGACGCCGGTTGCAAGATTGTTATTACGGCGGACGGTTCTTACCGCGGTGGCAAGACGATCGACCTGAAGGGTATCATGGACGAGGCACTGGCGCAATGTCCCGAGGTTACCCGCTGCATTGTTTACAAGAGACTCAACTCCAACGTGCAGATGCTGAGAGGGCGCGATGTGTGGTGGCATGACGAGATCAAGGGTATGGAGACGACCTGTCCCGCAGAGGAAATGGATGCAGAGGACATGCTCTTCATTCTCTATACTTCCGGATCCACCGGCAAGCCCAAGGGCATGGTGCACACCTGCGGAGGATACCTGATATACGTGACGTACACCTTCCTGACAGCGTTTCAATACCGCGAAGGCCAGGTGTACTGGTGTACTGCAGACATAGGCTGGATCACCGGCCACTCATACATATTGTATGGGCCTCTTGCTGCGGGCGCTACTACGCTGATGTTTGAAGGCATTCCTTCCTGGCCCGACATGGGAAGATTCTGGCATGTGTGCGAAAAGCACCGTGTCAACATTTTCTATACGGCGCCAACGGCCATCCGGTCCCTGGAGCGCGCTCCGCTCAGCTTTGTACAGGCCTACGATCTCCATCACCTGGAGGTGCTCGGCACTGTTGGGGAACCTATTAACGAAGAGGCCTGGACCTGGTATCATACGCACATCGGAAAAGGCAGATGTCCTGTAGTTGACACGTGGTGGCAGACAGAGACAGGCGGCTTCATGATATCGCCCATCGCGAACATCACGCCGCTGAAACCTTCACATGCATCATTCCCGCTGCCGGGTATTCAGCCCGTGATCATGAATGAAGGTGGCCTTGAGGTGCAGGGAAATTCTGTTGAGGGCCGGCTTGCGATCAAATTCCCATGGCCGGCTATGGCTCGCACCATCTACGGCAACCATGAGCGGTTCCGCGAAACGTACTTTTCAACCTTCCCCGGCAAGTACTTTACGGGTGATGGTTGCAAACGCGATGAGGACGGATATTATCGCATTACCGGACGCGTGGACGATATCATTATCGTCTCCGGTCACAACCTTGGTACTGCCGAAATCGAAAGCGCGATCTGCGAGCACTCGGCTGTCTGCGAAACGGCGGTCGTCGGTTATCCGCATGATCTCAAGGGACAAGGCATATACGCATTCGTGACCTGCTACGACAAACCTCATGAAGAAGAAAAGCTGCGCAAAGAGGTTCGCGAGACTGTAGCCAAACTGATCGGTCCCATTGCCAAGCCCGACAAGATTCAATTCGTCAGTGGTCTGCCGAAAACGCGATCGGGCAAGATCATGCGCCGCATTCTGCGCAAAATCGCCGAAGGCGATACCTCGAATCTGGGTGACGTGACAACGCTCCTTGATCCTGCTGTGGTGGAGGAGATAAAGGCGGGTGCGTTGGTAGGAAAGGGTATCGAGAGCTAGAAGAATAAGAACTAATCAAAATAAAAAGGGAGACCAGCGTCTCCCTTTTTTGTTTCGTGTCATAATCTGGATTAGGAACCACATGCCTCGCACGCGTCGGGATTATCGAGCGAGCAGGCCATGTCGGCGCGTTTTTGCTCGTAATCGGCGACTGGCTCGTAGTTGAGTTCCTGTTGATACTTGGACTGTTCGACCGTGGCAGTAGCAGCGGCAACCTTGGGTTCCGGAGCACGCAGTGGCGACGGAGTGGTTTCCTTGAGCGCGGCCTTGTCCACCGTGAACTTGATGGCGTCTGCTGCTGCTGTGGAGCGCAGATAGTACATGCCTGTCTTGAGCCCCTTCTTCCACGCGTAGAAGTGCATGGAAGTGAGCTTGCCGAAGTTCGGGTTGGTGATGTGGATGTTGAGGCTTTGCGACTGGCAAATGTAGGCGCCGCGGTCTGCCGACATATCGATGATCACCTTTTGTGAGATTTCCCACACGGTTTTGTAGATGTCCTTAATGTTCTGGGGTATCTCAGGGATATTCTGTACGGATCCGTTGGCAGCGATGAGCTTCTGCCGCATGGTCTCGTTCCAGAGGCCCAGCTCCATCAGGTCTTTCATCAGGTGTCGGTTCACGACGATGAATTCACCGGAGAGGGTTCTCCGCGTATAGATGTTCGACGTGTAGGGCTCAAAGCATTCGTTGTTGCCCAGAATCTGCGAAGTGGATGCGGTCGGCATTGGAGCGATGAGCAGAGAGTTCCGCACGCCGTATTGTTTCACATCGCGTTTGAGTTGCTCCCAGTTCCAGCGACCGCTCTTTGGCGTCACACCCCACATATCGAACTGGAATATGCCCTTCGATACAGGTGATCCCTTGAAGGTTTCGTAAGGGCCGTGCGCCTTGGCCAGTTCCATGGATGCCTCCATGGCGCCATAGTATATCGTTTCGAAGATGTCTTCGTTCAAACGCCGTGCTTCTTCTGAGTCGAAGGGCATACGGAGTTGGATGAAGGTGTCCGCGAGACCCTGAACGCCAATACCGATGGGGCGGTGGCGCAGGTTCGAACGACGGGCTTCTTCGATCGGGTAATAGTTGATGTCGATAACCTTGTTGAGGTTACGCGTCACCACCTTCGTGATTTCGTACAGTTTGTGGTGATCGAACGTGCCTTCGTCGGTTACGAACTTGGGCAGTGCGATGGAAGCCAGGTTGCACACAGCCACTTCGTCGGACGAAGTGTATTCCATGATTTCCGTACAGAGGTTGCTCGACTTGATCGTGCCGAGATTCTTCTGATTGGATTTCCGGTTCGCCGCATCCTTGTAGAGCATGTATGGCGTTCCGGTTTCGATTTGTGCTTCCAGGATTTCGAACCACAAGTCCTGAGCTTTCACCTGGCGGCGGTACTTTTCTTCGCGCTCATATTTTTCGTAGAGGCGTTCGAACTCTTCGCCGTATACATCGGCCAGACCAGGGGCTTCGTTGGGGCAGAAGAGCGACCACATCTCGTTGTTCTCGACCCGTTTCATAAACAGGTCAGGAATCCAAAGTGCGTAGAACAGGTCACGCGCGCGGAGTTCCTCTTTACCATGGTTTTTCTTGAGGTTGAGGAAGTCAAAGATGTCGGCGTGCCACGGTTCGAGGTAAATCGCGAAGCTTCCCTTGCGTTTCCCTCCGCCCTGATCGACATAGCGCGCGGTCATGTCGAAGTTGCGCAGCATGGGGACAATCCCATTGGATGTTCCGCCAGTACCCTTAATGTATGAACCCTTAGCCCGTATGTTGTGGATGCTGAGTCCGATACCACCCGCGGATTGCGAAATCTTTGCACATTGTTTCAGCGTGTCGTAGATGCCGTCGATGCTGTCTTCCTTCATAGTCAAAAGGAAGCAGGACGACAGCTGCGGTTTTGGCGTGCCGGCGTTGAAGAGTGTCGGTGTCGCGTGTGTGAACCACTTTTCTGACAGCAGGTTGTATGTTTCAATGGCTGCAGGGATGTCCTCGCCGTGAATACCAACAGCCACGCGCATCAGCATGTGTTGCGGGCGCTCTACCGTTTTGCCGTCGATCTTCATCAGGTAGGAACGCTCGAGCGTTTTGAACCCGAAGTAATCGTAGCTGAAGTCGCGATCGTGGATGATAGCCTCGTCGAGTTCTGCGGCGTGTTCCTTGATCACTCTCCAGGTTTCTTTCGAGATCAGCGGCGCGTTTTGTCCGGTTTTCGGATCGACGTAGGTGTAGAGTCGTTTCATCGTGTTGGAGAACGACTTGCTGGTAACCTTGTGCAGGTTTGATATAGCGATCCGTGCAGCAAGTTTCGCGTAGTCGGGATGACGTGTGGTCATCGTCGCTGCGGTTTCTGCTGCGAGGTTATCGAGTTCTACAGTAGTGACGCCGTCATAGAGGCCATTAATGACCTTCATAGCCACTTCCACGGGGCTAACGTGCCGCATGTCGAGGCCGTAGCAGAGTTTCTCTATCCGGGCTGTGATCTTATCGAATTTCACAGATTCCCGGCGTCCGTCGCGCTTAATTACAAGCATATCTTTGATAAGGGTTGTTTGTTGAAAAAAGAGCTCAAAAAATCAGTTCGGTTCGTTTCGATTCTGATGCGTCCGGGTACTGCTCCCGGCACGCCGAAAATCCCGGCGTTCTCTGAAATCCAATCTACCTAAAAATCTTCATTCAGGGAAAACTTGGGAGCGGTTTCTTTCTCGGTGCTCTTCATGACGCCGGCCTTTTGGTATTCAGCTACACGTTTTTCGAAGAAATTGGTTTTGCCGCGCAGCGAAATCATATCCATAAAGTCGAAAGGATTCGTGGCGTTGAAGATTTTTCTTCCGATCAGTTCGTTAAGAAGGCGGTCAGCCACGAACTCGATGTACTGCCGCATGGATTCAGCATTCATTCCGATCAGTTTGACCGGTAGGGCATCAGTTACAAATTCTTTCTCTATTTCAACTGCGTCGCGGATGATATTGATGACGGTTTCCTCGGGCAGCTTGTTTACCACGTGGTGGTTGTAGATGTGGCACGCGAAGTCGCAGTGCAGACCTTCATCGCGTGAGATCAGCTCGTTGGAGAAGCTGAGGCCGGGCATGAGTCCGCGCTTCTTCAGCCAGAAGATGGAGCAGAAGGAGCCAGAGAAGAAGATGCCTTCCACGGCAGCGAAGGCGATGAGTCGCTCCTGGAATGTTCCCTGTTCAATCCAGCGCAGTGCCCAGTCGGCCTTCTTTTTTACGCAGTCCATTGTTTCGATGGCGTGGAAAAGGCGGTCCTTTTCGCGCGGGTCCTTGACGTAGGTATCGATGAGCAGGGAATAGGTTTCCGAGTGGATGTTTTCAATAGCGATCTGGAAGCCGTAGAAGAATTTGGCCTCGGTGTATTGGACTTCAGCGACGAAGTGCTCGGCCAGGTTTTCGTTTACGATGCCGTCGCTGGCGGCAAAGAAGGCCAGCACGTGGGTGATGAAGTGCCGTTCGCCATCATTCAGGCCCTCCCAGTCCTTCAGGTCATGGCTGAGGTCGATCTCTTCTGCCGTCCAGAAGCTTGCCTCGGCCTGTTTGTAGAATTTCCAAATGTCGTGATGCTGGATAGGGAACAGGACAAACCGGTCCTTGTTTTCCCTGAGGATGGGTTCTTCGGCTTGATTGTGGCTCATGGTAACACGTACTTTATATAGGTTTAACCAAAATCGAAAAAGATATCTGCCCAGGGCCAAAACCCCGGGTAGAGGACATTACCTGTAAATCGTATGCTTAGCTGCTACGGAGCCGGTGTCTCCGCGTCAGTGTACAAATGAAATAAAGATTCCCAATAATCAAAAACGCCGTTTTTGGGCTGTTTTGGGCGATTGTGGAAAAAATGTGGATAATTTGTGGACAGATAAGTCGTTGTCCAATAGGGCTTTAAAAGCGCCTCATTTAGGCCTTTCTTCCGGTTTGTGGAAGGCCGGATGTGGATAAATAATTTTTGAAATTCTTTTCCGGACGGTCAGAATCAATTCTTTTTATAACTTTGCAGTCCATTTTTCAGAAGAGTTATGTACGCGATCGTAGACATTTCCGGAAAGCAGTTTAAGGTGGCAAAGGACCAGTATGTGTACGCCCCCAGATTAGCTGGAGAAGCCGGCGAGGCCGTGAGTTTCGACCGGGTATTGCTGGTCAGCGACGATGCAGGTACCCGCGTCGGCACACCTACTGTACAAGGGGTGACCGTCTCAGCCAAGATCCTGGAGCACGTGAAGGGTGATAAGGTGACGGTATTCAAGAAGAAACGCCGGAAAGGTTATGCCGTTAAGAACGGCCACCGCCAGCAGTATACGAAAGTCCTCATCGAAGGAATCGGATAATATCTTCCGACTGAAAGAGCAGCACAGACATAGATTATAGACAGAACCGGTCATGGCACATAAAAAAGGTGAAGGTAAAGTAAAGAACGGACGCGAATCAGAAAGCAAACGACTTGGCGTGAAGGTCTTCGGTGGCCAGCGCGTCGTTGCAGGTAACATCATCGTTCGTCAGCGCGGTACGAAACACCACCCTGGCACTAACGTCGGCATGGGCAAAGACCACACTCTTTTTGCTCTTACCGATGGCGTAGTCGTGTTCAAGAGGGGTCGTCAAAACCGCTCGTACGTGTCGGTCGCACCCGCCGCGCAATAGGCGATTTGTTCAAACGATTTCAGGCTGCAAGCCATACCCCAAAGTGGGGTATGGCTTGTTGTTTTTTTGGCCATAACGAACTCACTGTCAGCCAAATCACCCCTTTCGTCAAATATTAAAGTTCGGTATTTTTTATTCCGATTTATCCCCTTAATTTGGGGGTAAATTAGTTTTAACCTAAACAACAACTTATGAAGAAGATTCTACTCGTTAGCTTCTTCGTGTCCCTTGTTTTCACTGGTTGGGCACAGGAGCGAACGGTAACGGGTACCGTAACTTCTGCAGAGGATGGATCACCGCTCCCGGGTGTGAACGTTCTCCTGAAGGGTACAACGACCGGAACCGCAACCGACGTCAACGGTTCGTATTCCATTCTGGCTCCCTCTTCCGGGGGCACGTTAGTCTTCACGTTTATCGGATATCAAACTCAGGAGATTGAGATCGGCAGTCAGTCGACCATCAATGTCGCAATGGAGAGTGATGTCACGCAGCTGACTGAAGTGGTTGTGTCAGCACTTGGTATCGACCGCGCCGCCCGGGAAATCGTGTATGCGAATCAGACGGTTTCGGCCGACAAGCTTCTGACCACACCGAACAAGAACACGCTGGAAGCGCTGCGTGGTAAGACAGCCGGCGTTCGTTTGTCGACTGGCTCAGGTTCCGTCGGCGCGTCAACGCGTATCGTGTTGCGCGGTGAAGGATCGCTGACCGGTAACAACAACGCGCTCATCGTGGTCGACGGTATTCCTATTAATAATGAGTCGACCCGCGCCGGTGAAGGTACTTCAACGGCAGGTTATGCGGACCACGGAAACCGGTTCAATGACATCAACCCTGACGACATTGAATCTGTCACCATTCTTAAGGGGCCGTCTGCAACCTCCCTCTTCGGATCCCGCGGTGCCTCTGGTGTCGTGATGATCACGACGAAGAAGGGTCGCGCGGTTGGCGACAAGAAAATGGAGATTTCGCTCAACTCCTCGTATTCCCGCGAAAAGGCCTACGTTCTTCTGAAACGTCAGGATCGCTTCGGTCAGGGCTACGACGCCGCACACTTCGACTCTGGTGAAAACTGGTCATGGGGACCTGAATTTGACGGTGTAGTTCGTCCATGGACCAGCCCGGTAGATGCCGACGGTGATGGTTCGCTTGAAGCGCTTGTCCGTCCTTACCGCGCTGTTCCGGATCAGTTGCAAGAGTTCTTCAACTTTGGGAACACATTTACCAACAGCGTTAGCCTTTCCGGTGCGAATGACGCCTTTACGTACTATGCGTCATATTCAAACCTCGATCAGAAAGGTATCCTCGACAATACCTGGTATAAGAGAAATACGGTAACCTTCAACGCTACCGCCAAGCTGTCTGAAAAGTGGAGATCAGATTTCAAGATTTCCTACGCTAACACCCATCAGAACACGGCTCAGGAAGGTTCGCGTGCTTTTGAAGGAAACAACGCCTGGGCAATGGCCGTGCAATCACCTGTTAACATTCCTTTCGGTGAATTGCGCGACTACAACAGTCCGTTCCATGATATCGATGGTTACTGGGGTTCTTACTCCTCTGTTAACCCGTACTACATCCTGAATGAATACGGCAACGAGGGTAAGATCAACAACTTCCTCGGTAATGCTTCAGTTACCTATACGGTAATCGACGGACTCGACCTCGTTGGTCGTTTCGGCGCAAACGTGGTTAACACGCATGTCGATACCTGGACACCCCGGTTTACACCAAAGCAACAAATCATCTGGGGTGACGACTTGAGCCAGACTCCGCGTAATACAAAGCACAGCTCGGTGGGTGAGTATGAAAGCTACTTTAAGCAGAACTCCAACCTCGACCTGAGCTTCATGGCGAACTACACGAAGCAACTGAACGAGCTCTTCACGCTGAATGTGTCTGCCGGTTACAACTGGTTCCAGACTCAGCTTGAGACCCTCACCGGTACAACTTCGGGTGGTTTGGTCGTCAGCGGTGTATATAACCTTTCTAACAGTGTCCAGGCAGCAAGGTCTGACGCTGAGAGAGAGAAATACAGAATATTTGGTGTTCTGGGTAATGCTCGTCTCGGCTTCAAGGATGCTGTATTCCTTGAATTGTCGGCACGGAACGACTGGTCGTCTACACTTCCAGTTAGCGACAACTCCTTCTTCTATAGTGCAGCAGGGGTATCAGCAATCCTGACCGACCTGATTCCTTCTATTCAGAATAATATACTCAGCTACCTGAAGGTTCGTACCAGCTACGGTACAACGGGTAAGGATGCTGGCTTGTACCTGCTGAATTCCTACTACGTAGGTAACCCTACGATCCAGGATTTGGGTGACTACACCCTGTTCTTCCCGTTCAACGGGCGCCCTGGGTTCACAACGGGTGATCGCATTGGGAATCCTGGTTTGAAGCCTGAGCTCACAACCACCTATGAAGTAGGTGCTGATATTGGATTGTTCGATGAACGCGTCAACCTGTCCTATACTTACTACCATTCCGATCACTCCGATCAGATTGTGCAAATAAGCTTGCCCAGGTCATCCGGTTTCACGAACACGGTCAGCAACATCGGATCGATGATAAACAAGGGTCATGAAGTTACCCTCAGCCTGAGGCCGATCGACGGTATGATCGATGGACTCGAATGGGAGTTGTTCGGAACGTTCTCCAAGAACGAAAACGAAGTTGTTAAGATCGCCGATGGTATCGACGAGCTCGGCGTTGGTGGTCCTTACACCACAGACATTACCGTCATCGCCAGAAAGGGATTGCCCTTCGGTACATATAAAGGACTTGCTCCCAAGACAAATGCTCAGGGACAGGTTATCGTGGACCCGAACACGGGATATCCGCTGTACACGGACGACGAAGTGTTCCTTGGTTCTTATCAGCCTGACTACCTCGCTGGTTTCGGAACGAACATCAACTACAAGGGCATTGGCTTCAACATCCTGTTCGACGTACGTCAGGGTGGCAAGTTCGTGTCGCAAACCAAGTTCTTCACAGAATTTAACGGAACCGCGCTTCACACGGTACAATACAACCGCGAGCCGTTCATTTTCCCTAACGCTGTGATCGACAATGGTGACGGAACGTTCAGACCGAACGATATTGAAATCACCGAACAAGACTACTTCACAAGCTATAATCCCTCAGCAGCAACATTCCTCGTTGACGCCAGCTTCGTAAAGCTGCGTGAAATTGGATTGAGCTACACGCTGCCGAATACGCTGCTCGACGCTACGCCGTTCACTCGCGCAAGGATCGCACTGTTCGCCAAGAACCTGAAGTTCTGGTTGCCTAGCGAAAACATCTTTGCGGATCCTGAAGTCAATGGACCCGACTTGATTGGCAACTCACAAGGGATCGAAACAACCCAAGTGCCGCCGTCAAAGAGCTTTGGCGTGAACCTGCAGCTTACGTTTTGATGGGACTAAACAAAGCGCAAACAAATGAAAGCAACATATAAATCATTAATTGCAATACTTCTGATCTTCATTTCTTCTTCTTCTTGTCAGGAGAAGTTCGATGAGATCAATGTAGATCCGGATACGTTCCCTTCGGCCGATGACGCTACGGTCCTCTCGAGCGCGCTGGGATTCATGTCCTACATGATCGATGTGGACCTCAACATGGCGTCCTTCCTGTGGGCGCAGTACTATACGTGGGGTATTGGCGTGGCGCTGGGTAACCAGGAACGCTTTGTAGCCCAACCGGACGACTTCAGTAACTATTGGGAACGTGCTTACGCCGACGTGCTGATTGACCTCAAGCGCCTGAAGAAAAGCGAAAGCGCCGCATACCGAGGTGTCGCGCGCATCCTTGAGGCGTACGTTTACCAGGGACTGGTAGACCACTTCGGTGATGTTCCTTACTCCCAGGCGGTTTCCGGAGAAATTGAAGAGGGCGGAATTCTGACGCCTGCATATGACAATGCAGCTACGATCTACGCTTCCCTGGTTGAGTCGATAGACCTCGCTCTGGAGGAATTTGACGTTGCTCAGAACGACATTGGAAGTGATGACCTCCTGTATGGCGGTAATCTTTCCAAGTGGACTAAGTTCGCGAACTCGCTGAAACTGCGGCTGCTGATGCGGACTTCTGAGGTGTCGCCCCAGGGATCGGCTGTACAGGCGCTGATTGCCAACGGTACTTTTATCGAAACTGAGGCTGACATGCCGCAGATCGAGTCCTCACCGAACGCCGGCAGCCAGAACCCGATGTACGCTCGTATGGAGTGGGGTGTTGGCGACTTCTACTTTGCCAGCAACGCAACGCTGAACGTACTTCAAGCACTGGGTGACCCTCGCGGGACGAAATTCTACGATGTGGCTACGACAGGAGCGCATGCGGGACAATTGTGGGGCATTGATCAGGGAACTATTGAATCTGAACCGTTCACAGCCCCTGCTTCAGACTATAGCGGATCGTCGGACATCGCGTACGCGATCGACAACCCCGTTATCCTGATGAGCCCCTGGGAAGTGTGGTTCCTTCGCGCTGAAGCTGCTGTGCGCTATGGCACCGCAGACGATGAGGTAGAGGCGTTCGAAAACGCTGTGAGAAGCAACTTTGAATTCCTTGGGCTCAGCGACACTGATGCTGACAATTACCTCACCTCGCTGGGATTCGACGCCCTGGCTGACGAGGATGAGAAGATAAACACCATCGGTATTCAGAAATGGATCTCCCTCAACGGTACACAAGAGGACGAAGGCTGGATTGAAGCACGTCGCTTCGACAGAGGACCCGGCGACGAGAACCGCATATTTACAAAAGAGGGTGGGATTTGGCAGGTGCCGCCGAAGTCAGTGCTTCCAGGCCGTCAATTCCCGCACGCGTGGCTGATTCCGGCTACTGAAAGAGCGCTGAATCCTAATGCCCCGGCACAGCGGTCTCTAACCGACAAAATTTTCTGGGACGACTAATAATGAATATTAATATGAAGCGAAATATAATTCTGCTATTCGTTTTGCTCGCATTCACCCGTTGCGACGAATGGGAAAATAGCGCCGAACCCTCGAGGATAACGTACCTTCCTAAGGTGGAGGTCAACGGCGACTCTTACATAGAACTGGACTGCGATGCAGATAGCTACGACGATGAAGGAGCTACTGCAATCATGGCAGGCGAAGAAGTCGAGTATAACACGACCGTCGCGGGCCGCTATTTTGGTGGTAACGCGGTAGATGGGCCGGATTTCTATGACATCGTTTACTCAAAGGAAAACGAAGACGGTATCCCCGGAGTAGCTTTCCGTGAAGTATTCTGGCCTGAATGCAATGGCGACCTCGTCAATAGCATCGCGGGTGTATACACAGCGAATGTTACGAGAAACGGTGTGATCAGCGCGGAATATATGGGTATCGGTCCGATCATAATTCGCGATCTGGGCAACAACCAATACGCGTTGTCGGATGCTATCGGCGGTTACTACGACTATGGCCGCGCTTATGGCGCTGGCTACGCCTCTACGGGAATGATCATCACGGCAAATAACATCGCGGCCAACGACTTCTCGTTTGGCGACCCGGTTCCGGTTGGTGCATTCGGAGGATCAAACGAAATGTTGACGTTCACCGTGAACCCTGGGGCCAAGAAGATCGTCTTCACCACCACGTGGGATGCTGGCTACGATTTCAGTGTAGAGCTCACACAGGTGCCCCAATAAGAGGAGTACGAAAATTCTTCATAAGGAAGAGGCTGCCCGGATGGCGGCCTCTTTTTTTGTCTCCAAGTGAATCATAATTCACATCTTTGCGGACTATGCAACTCCTCAACGACGTTCTGCTGAGTGTACTGACAGGAAAGAAACCGAACCGCACGCCGGTATGGCTCATGCGCCAGGCAGGCCGCGTTCTTCCCGAGTATCGGAAGGTCAGGGAAAGCGCCGGCAGCTTCAAGAAGATGGTTACGACACCCGAGCTCGCCTGTGAAGTGACGATTCAGCCTGTCGACATTCTCGGAGTAGACGCCGCAATTATTTTCTCAGATATCCTGGTCGTCCCCGAAGCCATGGGGCTTCTCTATGAAATGGAGGAGAACCGGGGGCCGGTCTTTCCGCGACGCATTGAGTCCGCCAACGATCTGCGCAACCTGCACGTAGCACAGGCGGAAGAACTTGGCTACGTAATGGACGCCATCGCCCTGACCAAACGTGAACTCAACGGACGCGTACCGCTGATTGGCTTTGCGGGGGCACCGTGGACAATCTTTGCCTACATGGTGGAAGGCAATGGCAGCAAGACCTTCAGTCGCGCCCGCCGCATGCTGTACCGCGAACCTGATCTGGCACACCGCCTGCTGAACATGATCACCGAGAGTACTATTAACTACCTCAAAGGTCAGGTGAAAGCCGGAGCAGACCTGATCCAGATATTCGACTCGTGGGCAGGTGTACTCGGACCGGAACAGTACGATGAATTTTCATTGAAGTACATCCGTCGGATGTGTGAAGAAGTTGTTGGCGTCCCGCGGATCGTCTTCCCTAAAGGCGCCTTCTTCGCGCGGCAGGCACTAAACGATGTGAATTGTGAAGCAGTCGGTCTCGACTGGAACATGGACATCCGCGAATCCCGCCAACTCATGCCCAACAAAGTCCTGCAAGGCAACCTCGATCCCTGCGCCCTCTACGGCACCCGCGACGACATCCGAAAAGAAACCATCAAAATGCTCGAAGCCTTCGGCCCGGAAAAACACATCGCCAATCTTGGGCACGGACTTTATCCGGATACGGAGGTTGATAGTGTGAAGTGCTTTATCGATACTGTTCAGGGTTGGGAGGCTGATCGGTAATCGGTGAAGTTTCCATGTAGAGGCTGCCCACTGTTCTACTGGGCAAGCATTTTCAACAACACCGTGAGCCTGTTCTTCAAGTTCCTTCTGTCTACGATGAAATCCAGGAAGCCGTGATCCAGGACGAATTCGGCGCTTTGAAAGCCTTTGGGAAGGTCCTTGCCAATGGTTTCGCGGATGACGCGGGGACCGGCGAAGCCGATCAGCGCGCCGGGCTCGGCAATATTGAAGTCGCCGAGCATGGCGAAGGAAGCAGTAACGCCGCCCGTAGTGGGATCGGTAAGCAATGAGATGAAGGGAATACCCGCCTCATCGAGGAGGGCGAGTTTGGCCGACGTTTTGGCCATCTGCATAAGGGAAAGTCCGGCTTCCATCATGCGCGCACCACCTGATCGTGAGATGAGCAACAGCGGAACGCGGTGTTTCAGGCAGTGATCGATGGCACGTGATATTTTTTCGCCGACAACGGAGCCCATAGAGCCACCGATAAAGCTGAAGTCCATGCAGCCGATGACGATGTCGATGCCATTGAGTTTCCCGACTGCCGTGCGAATCGCATCTTTCAGCTCGGTCTTTTCCTGAGATTCGCGGATGCGGTCGAGGTAAGGTTTTGTATCGGTGAAATTAAGCGGGTCGGCCGACTCCATGTCCGGATCGAGTTCCGTGAATTCGTTGTGGTCAAAGAGGAGCTCGAAATATTCCTTCGATCCGATCCGGACGTGGTAGTCTTCGTCGGGTACTACGAAGGCGTTGTGCTTGAGTTCGCGAGTGTGTACGATTTTGCCGCCTGGCGACTTGAACCAAAGCCCGTCAGGTACCTCCCTCTTGGACTCAGTGGGGGTGAGGATCCCTTTATCGCTGCGTTTAAACCACGCCATAATTGGGGAGTTCCGATTTGCGATTTGCGATTAGTGACTAGCAATTTGCGATCTGCGCCTAAATCGCAAATCGCCAATCGCAAATCGCTAATCTCAAATCTTACAGTTTTTCCTTAATGCGGGCGGCTTTACCCTGACGTCCGCGCATGTAGTAGAGTTTCGCACGGCGTACCTTGCCGACCTTCAGCACTTCGATCTTGCTGATGCTGGGAGCGAGGATGGGAAATATGCGTTCTACGCCTACCCCATTGGAAATCTTGCGGACGGTGAACGTCTCGCCGTTGGTGCCTTTACCGCGGCGCTGAATTACGACGCCCTGGAACTGCTGAACGCGCTCCTTGTTACCTTCCCGTATCTTGACGTGCACATTGACGGTATCGCCTGCCTTGAACGAAGGGGTTTTTGAACGGTCGCCCCCCTCTTTTTCCTCCACTAGTTTGACCAAATCAGCCATGATGGTATGTTTTCTGAAACGGACTGCAAATTTAGACAAAGTATCGGGATTTCAGCGTTCCCCGGCTGGAATGTTGCCCGGTTCGTCGGGGCTGTCAGAAAGCAGCTCGGGGCGCCGCTGACGGGTCCTTTCCAGAGCCTTTTCATGCCTCCAGGCCTCGATTTTGGCCTCGTGGCCGCTCAGAAGAACGTCAGGGACCTTCCAGCCCTTGTAGTCCGCCGGACGCGTGTATACCGGGGGGGCTACGAGATTATCCTGGAAGGAGTCGCTAAGGGCTGAAGTCTCGTCTGAGAGGACACCGGGAATTAACCGCACCACAGCGTCAGTGACGACGGCAGCAGCCAGTTCCCCTCCGGACAGAACGTAGTCTCCAATGCTGATTTCACGGGTCACAAGATGCTCCCGGACACGCTCGTCGACTCCTTTATAATGTCCGCAAAGGATAATCAGGTTTTGTGTCAGGCTCAGGGCATTGGCGAGCGACTGGCAGAAGGGCTCCCCATCGGGACTCATATAAATGATCTCGTCGTACGAACGCTTTGACTTAAGGTCGGTGATACATCTGTCGATGGGCTCTATCATAAGCACCATGCCAGCCCCGCCCCCATAGGCATAGTCGTCGACCGAACGATGACGGTCAATGGCATAAGCCCTCAGGTCGATAACATTGATCTCGACGAGCCCTTTATTGATGGCCCTCTTTACGATCGAGTCACTAAAGGGGCTTTCGAGAAGCCTGGGCAGGCAGGTTATGATATCGATGCGCATGTCAGATCAGGTGTTGAGGTCGAGAAACCCGTCCGGGAGGTCCACCACCATGGTTTTTTCATTGGCATCCACGAGTTGAATAAACGGGCCGTTTACGGGGATGAGCACTTCGCGATCGCCGTGTTCTACGACCACCAGACGGCCGTGCCCGGCGTCGGCCACTTCGCGCACAATGCCGATCAGGGTACCATCCGCCGTGGAGACGGAGAATCCTGCGATTTCATCGCTGTAGAAGCCGCGTTCTCCGGCGTCTGGCCGCTCCGTAAGGGGGAGGAACACGTTCAGCCCTGATACGGAGGAGGCGCGCTCGTGGTTGTCGATATCCTGAAACTTGACATAGGCACGGGAACCCTTCGAGGAAACGGAATCGACGAAATAGGGGACGAGCGACCCCTTTTGCTCAAGATACACCACTTCCAGCGACTCAGGGTCCGGTGCCTCGGGTCGAAGGGAGATCGTGACCGCCCCTTTAAGTCCGTGGGGACGGGTCACCTTACCGATGAGAAAGTATTCGGAGTGGCTCATGGTATGGTGAAAAACAAAAACGCCGGGGCATGCCGGCCCGGCGTGTTGAGAATATTATCGGAACAGCGGTTCGTCGGATCAGGATTCGGCGCTGCCTGCCTCCGGTGCTCCGGAAGCTTCTGACGCTGCTGCCTGTTCTTCGGCGGGCGCTGCAGCCTCTTCGGCCACAACCTGCTTCTTCCTGATGGCTTCCGCGCGAGCCTCTCTGATCTTGGTCTCGGCTTCCTTCCGGGCCTTGCTTTCGGCGGCTTTGGACTCGGCGAGTTTTTCGGCCTTCTTCTTCATCTTGGCTTCCTTTTCCCGGAGCCATTCAGCCAGCTTCGCATCAGCCTGTTCCTGGGTTAAGGCGCCTTTCAACACGCCTACCTGGAGGTGCTTTCTGAGCAGAACACCGCGGTAAGACAACATAGACTTTACCGTGTCGGTGGGTTGGGCGCCCTTCATAATCCAGTGAAAGGCCCTCTCGTCGTTGATTTCGACAGTCGCCGGGTTAGTCAGCGGATTGTACGTTCCCAGCTTTTCAATGAAGCGGCCATCCCGTGGCGCTCTGGCATCGGCGACCACCACGTCGTACAATGCCAGTTTCTTGCGGCCCCTGCGGGCCAATCTGATCTTTACTGCCATTTAAGTTGTTTTCTTTTGGATCTCGTCCAGAATTCGCATGTAAAAGACCGCAAAGATAAATCAAAATTCAAGTAAGACAAGAGCCATTTAACCAGTTCCTGTAAATAAATGATTATCAAGTATATTCGCTTAAACGATTATGCGATTTTTTTATCGTAAACGTGTTGGCTAACTTTGTTAAGTGATAATGATGGCGTACGGCCAAATGTGATGGACAAATATTCTTATATCTCCAACGCGGACGTTGGATACCTTGACAGGCTCTATCAAAATTACAAGCAAGATCCCTCCTCTGTAGACGTAACCTGGCAGAAATTTTTTGAGGGTTATGAATTTTCCCAACAGCGATACGGCGACAATGGCCATGTCACGACCCGGGAAGAAAGTCACACCCTCAAAGAGGCACAGGTCCGGAACCTGATCTTTGCCTACCGTTCCTTCGGGCACCTTAAGTCGAAGACGAACCCGGTCCGGCCCCGCCGCGATCACAAGGTGCACCTCGCCCTTTCGGACGTCGGCCTCAGTGAAGCGGACCTCGACACGGAGTTCGATGTTGGTGCCGAAATCAAAATGGGACGCGCCAAGCTGCGGGACATCATCGCCAAGCTGGAGGCAGTGTACCTCGGCCCGATAGGCTTTGAGGTCAACTTCATCCGCAATGAAGAAATCCGGCAGTGGCTTCTCGACAAGATCGAGCGCGAGTACTATGCCTACAATCCCAGCATCGAGGTCAAGAAGATGATTCTCGCCAAGCTAAATGAGGCGGTCGTATTCGAGAATTTTCTTCACACGAAATTCCTCGGACAAAAGCGATTCTCACTGGAAGGTGGCGAGAACACCATCCCTGCACTGCAAACGATCATTAACCGCGCGGCTGAGCTGGAAGTCAAGGAAGTCGTAATCGGCATGGCGCACCGCGGCCGGCTCAACGTTCTTTCCAACATTCTTGGAAAAACGTACGAGCAAATCTTTACCGAATTCGAGGGCAACGTCAGCCCTGACCTTACGATGGGCGACGGCGATGTCAAATATCACCTGGGTTATGCCAGCCACATTTTGACGCCTTCGAAGAAGAAGATCTATGTCAAGCTTACGCCGAATCCTTCGCACCTGGAAGCGGTGGATCCGCTGGTGCTTGGGTATACACGGGGACAGATCGACGATGAGTACGAAGGCGATACGTCAAAGGCAATGGCTGTCCTCATTCACGGTGATGCATCTGTTGCCGGCCAGGGTGTTGTTTATGAAGTAGTGCAAATGTCCGGTCTGCCCGGATACTTCACCGGGGGAACCATCCACTTCGTGATTAACAACCAGGTGGGCTTCACCACAGACTACGACGATGCGCGTACGAGCATATACTGCACCGACATTGCCAAGATTGTGGATGCGCCTGTACTCCACGTCAACGGTGATGATGCGGAAGCTGTGTCCTTTGCCGCTAACCTCGCTGTAGAGTACCGTCAGCGTTTTCAAAAGGACATCTTCATCGACCTGCTGTGCTATCGCCGCCACGGCCACAACGAAAGTGACGAACCGAAGTTTACGCAGCCGAAACTGTATGACATCATAGCGCGCCATCCCAATCCGCGCGAGGTGTATGTGCGGAAACTCGTGGAAGGTGGTGACCTGGATTCCGCCCTTGCCGACGCAATGGACAAAAAATTTCGCGACCAGCTTCAGGACCGCCTCAATGAAGTCAAACAAAAGCCTCTTCCCTACAAGACTCAAAAGGTCGAAGAAGAATGGGAGCAAATGCGCTGGGCGCGACCGGAAGATTTCGAATCATCTCCCAACACGGCTATCAGCCCTGAAATTGTAGAGAAAGTCGGACAAGCGCTCATCACCATCCCGGAAGGATTCAAGCCGTTGAAGCAGGTTGAGAAACTTTTGCGCGACCGCAAGGCTGCCTTTTTCGAACACCGCGAACTGGGATGGGCTGAAGCTGAATTGCTGGCATATGGATCACTGCTCCTGCAGAACACGCCCGTGCGGATGTCGGGACAGGATGTAAAGCGGGGCACGTTCTCGCACCGTCACGCCTACATTTGGGATGCGAATACGAATGAGTCTTACTGTGCACTAAACCATCTCGATAAGAATCAGGCGAAATTCCACATCTACAACTCGCTCCTGTCGGAATACGGCGTACTCGGATTTGAATACGGGTACGCGATGGCTTCTCCCAGGGCGCTTGTGTTGTGGGAAGCCCAGTTTGGCGACTTCGCCAACGGAGCGCAGGTGATGATCGATCAGTTTGTTTCCAGCGCAGAGTCGAAATGGAATCGTATGAACGGACTCGTCATGCTGCTGCCGCACGGATATGAAGGTCAGGGGCCTGAACACAGCAGTGCAAAGCCTGAGCGATTCCTCCAGCTTTGTGCTGAGTACAACATGATTGTAGCGAACCTTACGAAGGCCGCTAATTTCTTTCACCTCCTGCGGCGCCAGGTTGCCTGGGAGTTCCGCAAGCCGTGCGTAGTGCTTTCACCTAAATCGCTGTTGCGTCATCCACTCGTCGCGTCTCCTGTTGATGACTTTACCAACGGACGCTTCCAGGAAGTGATTGATGACAATGCCATCGATGCGAAGAAAGTCAGACGCGTAGTGCTTTGCACCGGCAAAGTCTTTTATGATCTGCTTGAATACCGGCAAAAGAAGAAGATAAATGATGTGGCGCTGATACGTCTCGAACAGCTGTATCCATTCCCGGAAAAAATGCTGCGTTCGATCCTTGCAAAATATAAGACCGATGATCGGATGTGGGTTCAGGAAGAACCTGCGAACATGGGATACGTATCATACATTCATCGGATGATGCCTGACGACAAGCTGAAGATTGTTTCCCGAAAGGCGAGTGCCTCGCCGGCTACAGGTTTTACCAAGGTTCACCGCGTCGAACAAGAGAAGATCGTCGCCAAGGCGTTTGAAAACTAATTTTTTACACCGAAACCCTTATCCATGGCCGTTCAGGTTAAAGTTCCAACAGTAGGAGAGTCCATAACAGAAGTAACTATCGGAAGTTGGCATCGCAAGGATGGTGACACCGTCCAGATGGATGAAGTGATTGCCGATCTTGAGTCCGACAAAGCAACGTTCGAACTCAGAGCGCCCGAAGCAGGTGTGCTGAAAATTGTCAAGCAGGAAGGTGAGACCGTTCCGGTGGGTGAACTGATCTGTGAGATTGACCCTTCTGGTGCTGCTGCAAAGAGCTCCGGAGAATCTCCGAAAAAGGAAGCTCCCAAAAAGGAAGAGAAAGCAGAGGCAACGGCTGAGGAGCCGAAGCCATCAGCTGATGGAGCGAAAAAGAGTGGCAAGGTGCGCGAAATGCGTGTTCCTGCTGTAGGTGAATCCATAACTGAGGTGACACTGTCTACCTGGTTGAAGAAGGACGGTGACCGCGTCGCGCTCGACGAAATCATTGCTGAAGTAGAATCCGACAAGGCCACCTTCGAGCTTCCCGCCGAGGCGGCCGGAATTCTGCACATTGTCGCGAAAGAAAAAGAGACGATTCCCGTTGGCGGTCTGATCTGTACGATCGATGAAGTGGCGGACAGCGCACCGGCGAAGGCTGAAGCAGCGCCAGCCGCGGAATCATCTGCCACCAGTGAGGCACGTACCTATGCTGCCGGTCATCCGTCACCAGCTGCAGCCAAGATTCTCGAAGAAAGGGGCATCAAGGCTGACGATGTAAAAGGTACTGGCCGCGATGGTCGCATTACGAAAGAGGATGCCATGCAGGCTCAGCCAGCTCCTAAGCCCTCTGAAAAGGAAAAGGCCCCAGCGCCTCAGCCTGCAGCTGCACCCGCATCGGTGGGCTCACGCAATGTGCGGAGAGAAAAAATGTCGTCGCTGCGTAAGACAATTGCACGCAGATTGGTATCGGTGAGAAATGAGACCGCCATGCTCACGACCTTCAACGAGGTCGACATGAAGGCGATCATGGATCTCCGCAAGCAGTATAAGGACAAGTTCAAAGAGAAATACGGTATAGGTCTTGGCTTCATGTCTTTCTTCACGAAAGCCGTGTGCGTCGCGTTGAAAGAATGGCCCGCCGTCAATGCACAGATTGATGGTGATGACATCGTTTATCACGACTACTGCGACATTTCCATCGCGGTTTCTACACCACGCGGACTCGTTGTGCCGGTTGTGCGAAATGCCGACCTGCTGACTTTCGATCAGATCGAATCCGAAATCGCACGTCTCGCTGCGAAAGCCCGCGAGGGCAAGCTCTCCATCGATGAGATGCAGGGCGGAACGTTCTCGATTACCAACGGCGGCGTATTCGGATCGATGTTGTCGACGCCCATTCTGAATCCGCCACAATCGGCCATTCTCGGTATGCACAACATTGTCGAGCGGCCCGTGGCGAAAAACGGAGAGATCGTTATCCGACCGGTTATGTTTGTGGCGTTGTCATACGATCACCGCATCATCGACGGTCGTGAGTCCGTAAGTTTCCTGTATCGTGTCAAAGAACTGCTGGAAGATCCCGGGCGGCTTATCCTCGGCGTTTGATGCTTTCCGTTATTGTCACCTTTTTCTCGTTCTAACTTTTCGCAATGGATTACAATGTCACAGTCATAGGCTCAGGTCCCGGTGGATATGTAGCAGCCATCCGGTGCGCACAACTTGGTTTTAAAACTGCCCTCATAGAAAAATATGACACGCTGGGCGGAACGTGTCTCAATGTCGGTTGCATCCCGTCCAAGGCCATGCTCGATTCCAGCGAGCATTACGCCAACGCAAAAGAGAACTTCAAGGCACACGGCATCAACATACAGGCGCTCAAGGTCGACTTCGCGACGATGGTTGCACGCAAGGCGGATGTTGTCAAGCAGAATGTCGATGGCATCGCTTTTCTCATGAAAAAAAACAAAGTCGATGTTCATCATGGTTTGGGCTCGTTTGTTGACAAGAATACCATCAAGATTCTGGCTAAGGACGGTAGCGAGAAGAAGATCACCACTGAATACGTGATCATCGCTACGGGCTCCAAGCCAACACCGCTTCCTTTTGCACCTTTCGACAAGAAACGCATCATTTCCAGCACTGAGGCACTCGAACTGAAGGAAATACCCAAGCACCTCATCGTCATTGGTGGAGGCGTGATCGGCATGGAGCTCGGCTCCGTGTATGCGCGCATCGGTTCGAAGGTCACGGTTGTGGAGTTCCTTGATAACCTCATCCCCACAATGGATGGCGCCCTCGGCAAAGAGCTGCAGAAGGTGGCAAAGAAGATGGGCATGGACATCTATCTCGGTCACAAGGTTACTTCAGTCAATGTGAAGGGAAAGGAAGTCACCGTGAAAGCGGAGGACAAACAGGGAAAGGAACTGGAGTTAAAAGGCGACTATTGCCTCGTCAGCATTGGACGTCAGCCCTATACGGAAGGGCTGAATCTTTCTGCTGTCGGCATCAGCCTCGACAAAGGACGTATACCAGTTGATGAGCACCTGCGAACCAGTGTCGATAACATCTACGCCATTGGTGATGTGATCCGTGGCCCTATGCTTGCCCACAAGGCGGAAGAGGAGGGTGTCTTTGTTGCTGAACGACTTGCCGGTCAGAAGCCGCACATCAACTACCTGCTGATACCAGGCGTTGTGTACACGTGGCCGGAGGTTGCCAGCGTAGGCTACACCGAAGAACAACTTAAAGAAGCAGGCCGCGCTTACAAAACGGGAAAATTCCCATACAAAGCGCTTGGCAGGGCACGCGCGAGCATGGACACGGAGGGCTTTGTAAAAATTCTTGCCGACAAGAACACAGACGAAATCCTCGGCGTACACATCATCGGCGCCCGTGCCGCCGACATGATTGCAGCTGGCGTCACGGCCATGGAATTCCGTGCCGCCGCTGAAGACGTCGCCCGGATGTCACATGCACACCCGACGTATATGGAGGCTGTGAAGGAAGCCTGCCTGGCTGCAACGGCGAACAGACCGATTCATATGTGAAGTGTTGAAGTGTTGATGTGCTGAAGTGTTGAAGTTGGTGTACCCTTCGTTCGAAATATTTTTGTAGTCGACCCATTTTGGTCACGTCCGACGCGGGTGATAACACTTTCATTCTTTGCGCATCCTTGCGCCTTCGCGTCTTAGCGGTCAACTATCAAGAACGTGCAAGTTCAATTTATTCATAGTTGAACCACGAGCCGTAGGCGTTGATGTTACCCAACGTCAACACACCAACACGTCAACACATCAACACATTAATTTCCATCTCACTCCCCCCCGAATCCCCAACACAATCACTATCGGTACCAGCGAATAATTAAGCATCTGCGGAAGAAGATTCCAGGACAACAATAATGCTGCACATAGGATGGCAGTTGTCAGGAAGTAGGTCCTGATGCGTTTGGTGTGCCGCTTCAACATGAACACCACCGCAATGTGTGTGGGTAAAGCCCAGAGGATGTTGAGATTTCGTGCTGCAGCGGCGTGATCCGTGAAGAGCCAAAGGAACAGCAACAGCACGCCAATCAGACCCGCAGCGCCGAACAACAGGGCATCGAGCCAATTGGACAGCCTGCGCCGACGAAGGTCAAGAATGCTAATCCCTGCTATCACAACCGCAGCAATGCTAAACACAAACAAGGGATGCGGCAATCCCCGCGGCGGGTCTTCTTCGCGCGGTTTATACACGACAACTTTCCTGGCCACCAGCGGGACGGGTTCACCATTCTGGTAGATCGTTGCATGATCAAAGCCCGACTCGATGTAATCGGGCAGGAACATGTACTCATATGGGTCCGCAACCTTGTCCATGGGCAGACCAAGACATATATCGATACCCAGATCACCCCAGGGTTGCTGATCCAGATATAGATCTGTCAGTTCGCGGATGGTGTGTTTCGTTTCGATGTATGATCCGTCGAATTCCACAGAGTCTTTAAACACGTGAACGAATACATCGCGGATGCGCGTGGCGCAGTTGTCGTAGAAGTAGTCGTATCGGTAAAATTTGTTTTCAGGCAAAGCATTCCATTGGAGGAAGTCGTACACCCGTTGTTTTTGCTGGGGTGTCAGGTTAAGAACCTGTTCGTGAATAAATCGATTATGATACTTATAGATGCTGGCGAACGCAGGATAATCCCATACAGCAAGCTGATAGTACAAGTATCCCCTCGCGAAGTTGAGATAGAAGTACGGTTGATCGAAGTCGAATACACCATAGTTGTACGCCTCGTCAATTCCCTGCTGCGGATCATACACCCGGAGTGCGCTGTGGCCGAATGCTGAATACAATTCCTCCTGGCCGGGACCACATGTAATGACAGAGATTGTGGCGTCAGGCGAAAGCCTGCGCTGGGCGTGGAGGGTTTCGCCTGCGACCAGCAGGACGACCGCCAGGGTCAGTCGCACAAAGACACGCATGGCGCAAGATACTATGCCGGTTGCTATTCCGGCATAACGGCGTACTTTTGTTTGAAAACTGATAGCCCCTATGCGCGATACGCTTCACTTGTTGTCAAGGTCATCGATGGAACGGTGGCGAAATGCGGCAGCAATATGGTCCAGCTATCAGTATTCGCGCATGACGGGCACGCCGCGTATAGCTGGCATGCCGATCAGTATTTCCGTAGAGCCTACCACCTCGTGCAACCTCCGTTGTCCGGAGTGTCCAAGCGGGCTTCGTTCATTTACGCGCCCCACAGGCATGATGGACGCCGCGCTTATGGACAGCCTTTTACAGCAGTTGGGACCGACGTTGTTTTGGCTCACATTTTACTTTCAGGGCGAACCGTATTTGCACCGCGATCTGCTGACGATGGTGAACAAAGCGGCATCGGCCGGAGTTTACACGTCAACATCTACAAATGGTCATTACCTCGATGATGAAACTGCGCGTGCGACGGTAGAGTCCGGACTCGATCGGCTTATCATATCCATTGATGGAACGACGCAGGAAGCATATTCATCCTATCGCCGTGGTGGCATACTGACGCGCGTGCTGGAGGGAACGCGGAACGTTGTTCGTTGGAAGAAGTATTACGCTTCAGCAACGCCCCATATCATATTTCAGTTTCTCGTCGTGCGTCAGAATGAGCACCAGATTCCGGAACTCAAGCGCATGGCTGCCGAGCTCGGCGTTGACGAGGTAAAATTGAAAACAGCCCAGATCTATGACTACGAGCAAGGATCACCTTTGATCCCGAAGAACGACAAGTACAGCCGTTACGCCAAAAACTCCGATGGTACCTGGAGGATCAAGAACGAGATGTCAAATCACTGCTGGAAGATGTGGCACAGTTGTGTGATTACCTGGGACGGCCGTGTTGTACCATGCTGTTTCGATAAAGATGCGCAACACGAACTTGGCAATGTGAAGGAAGAGCCATTTGCTGCAATCTGGAATGGCGAACGTTACCAGGCCTTTCGTGCGTCGCTTTTGAAATCACGACGCGAAATAGACATCTGTACGAACTGTACTGAAGGAATGAGAGTTTGGGCGTAAGAGCCTGTCGTCAAGTGTAGGTGATAGTCTACTGGCGTAGGTTTCTATCGTTACGTTTGTCGAGAGAAGCAGGTGCAGAAGCAGCGATGCGGGCTTCGATTTCCTTGAGGTTCAAGGCGCCACACTTCCCGCACCCGGTGGCACACCCGGATTTGGCCCGGAACTGCCTGACAACCAGAGTCACCAGATAGCCCACGGCGGCTACGAAGATGAGGATTACGAGAATTTGCTGTACCATAGGCTCAAAATTACCACCCGGTATCTGAATAATCCCTTTTAGAGCAAAAAAATTCGCCGACTGCCGTTTTTATACATACCAGCGTTCCTGCACGACTTTCAGCATTTCCTCGTGAACGAGGCCATTGCTGGCGCACAATTCGCCCCCGTGAAGGAAATTGTTTCCGCCCCTGAAATCGGTAACGATGCCCCCTGCCTGCTGAACGATCAGCGCGCCGGCAGCCACGTCCCAGGGGTTGAGGCTGTATTCAAAGAAACCCTCCATGCGCCCACAGGCCACATAGGCGAGGTCGACAGCCGCGCTGCCCAATCTCCGTATACCGTGGGTTTGTGAGAGGAAAACCTTGATAATGTCGAGGTACTCGTCATTTTTATCGAGGTGATAGTAAGGAAATCCGGTTGCGAGCAGAGATTCACGAAGCGTGGAAACGGTAGATACTTTGATTTCTTTTCCGTTGCAGCGTGCCGGACCCTCGATGGTGGCGTGATAGCATTCGTCGTGACTCATTTCATACACGACGCCCAGAACGAGCCGATCGCCTTCAGCGAGGCCTACGCTTATGGCGAAGATGGGTAAGCTGTGAAGGAAGTTGGTGGTACCGTCGAGCGGGTCGATAATCCAGTGGTACTTCTTGTCATACGATCGTGCTACCGTCCCTTCTTCAGTGATAAAGCCTGAGCCGGGAAGAATTTCCTGCAGGCGCTGTACCAGCATGCGTTCGGCTTCTTTGTCGACATAGGAGACCAAATTGTTAAAGTCGGTCTTTTGTTCTATGCGCGAACGGTCAAAGGAGTGGCTTTCTTTCAGGATAAATTCTCCTACTTCCTTGCAGACCCTGATCGTCTCCTGTTCGATTGATTGAAGTTCCATGGATTCCGGTTTCTAATTTACGTCAAAAATCCTCTTTCCTGCCGACGCCTGCAACGACGATGACAAATTCACCACGTGGTTCATGTTCGCGAAAGTGTGCAGCAATCGATTCCAACGTCCCGCCTATGGTCTCCTCGTGTACTTTTGTCAGCTCCCTGGATACCGAAGCCTTTCGATCCGGTCCCAATGCTTCTGACAGTTGCTCCAGGGTTTTTACAAGTCGGTAAGGCGATTCGTACAGCACGATTGTTCTCGGCTCGTTGGCTAGGCTCTGGATTCGCGTCTTCCGGCCTTTCTTATGCGGAAGAAAGCCTTCAAATACAAACCGATCCGAGGGCAATCCCGACTTGACCAGTGCCGGGATCAGGGCTGTGGCACCGGGAAGGCATTCCACCTGGATATCTGCTTCCATGCACGCGCGCACCAAAAGAAAGCCCGGATCGGATATTCCAGGCGTACCGGCATCTGAAACCAATGCAAATGTCTCGCCAGCCTTCATACGCCCGATTAGTCCCTGTACAACATTGTGCTCGTTGTAATTGTGAAAGCTCTTTAACGGACGCGTGATGCCGTAATGCTTCAAGAGCACGGAAGAGGTGCGCGTATCTTCTGCCAGGATTTGGTCGACCGTCTTCAAGACCTCAACAGCGCGAAAGGTGAAATCCCCCAGGTTGCCGATGGGTGTCGGAACGAGGTACAGGGATGTCTTTCGCTCTGCCGTCATTTTGCCTGGGCGTCGATCGCAGCGGCCAGTTTGCGATCTTTTTCTGTGACCACATCGCCCGCGTCGTGTGTGCTCAGTTCGAACGACACCTTATTCCAGGTGTTGGTCCAGGTGGGGTGGTGGTTCATCTTTTCGGCGATAAGCGCTACGCGCGTCATGAAGCCAAACGCTTCGGTGAAGTCGCGGAACTCAAACGTCTTTTTCAGTCGGTTGTCTGCTTCGATCCACATAACAAAGTAATTTATGGTGTGGTGACAGCGTGCAGGTTAGTGGCACTACAGCGCGATAATTCCTTCGATGTTGGACACGCGCTGGTATACGTTGATCACGGATTCGCTCGAAGGACACATCATCTGGATCGTGAAGCTCGTATAGTTGCCTTGTGCCGAGCTTCTTTCGGCGATCTCGTGTGCGGGAAAGAAGCTTTTCAGTTCATCTTCTTTTCCCTTGGGTACAATAAACTTAAACACATACAGGGAGGGCCATGCATAGTGTTTGTCGAGCTTTTCGCGAAATGAGTCAAGCCAATCCTTATCCATAGCCTCCATACCATTAAAAGACAAAGACCCGCATCGTGCGCAAGGGCCGATGCGGGCCTTTATCGCGTGAACAATTTAGTAGAACTTGTACCTTCTGTCTTCAATGTCCGCAGCCTCCTTGATCGCGTCAGCGATGCTGAAGCTTGTGCGGTTGGAGCGGGCCTGCTGCAATTGCGTCTTGTAGAGTCCGTAATCAGCAATGGCGGGCGCAATGGTCTTTGCCGTTGTCTCCAAAATGATCACACCATTCTCTCCCTGGAAGGGTTTGGAGCGGCCGCCATCGCTCAGAGCGAACGCAGTACCCAAAGCAGTAGGATCGTAACTAATTCCGGGCAGTGTCGCTGAATTCAGCCTGAGGTCACTGCTCGTGTATACCGTTGCTTCCGGGCCAAATGCTTTGGCAATGTCTTCCAGTGTGCCTTCGAGTTTACTAAGACGGTCAATGATGATCTTCGCTCTGTTGTTGTTTGTAACGATGGGGGTGATCTCATCTTTCACCATCTCGAAAGGTTTGTAACCCTTCTTGACTTTATCGGTCAACACAGCAACTACAAACTCGCCATTCAGATCGAATACTTCAGACACATCGCCAACTGAAGCATCGTTGAAAGCCCATTGCACGATGCGGCGCGCATCACTGAGAATCCCAACACGACGATCACCAACACCTACATTCTGAGCTTCAAGGACATTTAAGCTTTTTGCCGATGCCTCGCGACGGAACGAAGCCACGTCGCTAACCTCCAGTTGGAAGGCTTCAGCCTTGCGAAGAGCATCATTGATTGAGGCGTCGCCCGGCGTGATTTCTTCAGCAATTGTCGTGATCCAGTATGCGGTATTGTCCTTGACATCCGTGACGTCGATAATGTGATAGCCAAACTGCGTTTCGACGAGCCGATTGATTAGTCCAGGTCGCGTCGCTCCAAATACCGCGTCCTGGAAGGGCTTCACCATGTCGCCGGTGCTAAACCAGCCGAGGTCGCCACCGCGTGCTGCGGATCCGGGGTCTTCACTGACTTCACGAGCCTTTGCTGCAAAATCTGCACCGCCACGCAATTCGCGGAGGATGCCCTCAGCTTTTGTCCGCGCGGTTGCCTTCGCGGCGTCAGTGTCATCGGTCCATTTGACAAGAATGTGCCGCGCGCGTGCTGTATAAATCGTGTCTTTCGTTATAGAGGACACTTTTGCAATGCGGTAGACGTTGCCGTCGACGAAGGGACCAAGGACCTTTCCTTCCTGAAGATCGTCGGGGGTAATGTACGACGGCAGGTTGTTTGGCGTATAACGCGCATAGGCATCGGGCTCGTCCGAGTTTGCAAAAGCAAACAGAGAATCGTTTTCAGCACTTGCCAGTTCAGTAGCCAATTGTTGCATTTGCTGACGTATTGCCGCTGAATCTGCTGCGGAAGGAAGAACGGGGAACGTTACATAACTCAGGCTCGCTACGGGTTCGGTGCGAAAGCGTTCCTTGTTCTGGTTGTAATATTCACGCAGCGCGCGATCTTCCGGAGCAGCGGCCGAATCGCCGACAGCGTAGAACGGAACAAAGAGATATTTTACTTCCGCAACATCATTTTGAACGTGGTACTCGCGCTCTGCTTCTGCGCGGGTGACGTTCTCTGTGCGGATCATCATGTTTTCGTACTTGATCCGGATGCGTGAAGGCGCCAGGTTTGCCTGGAAGGATTCCCAGCGGTAGCGATCCATGTGATCAGCCGGCAGCGCACTTACGTACTGCAGATATTGCACGAGACGGTTGTTGTCGAACTGACCGGCTTCGTTGAGGAAAATGGGTGTGGATTTCAGGCTGGGTTCAATGTTCTTTCCCCAAACCATATCCTGGACTTCATCCGTCGTGACTTTGATACCCAGTTTGTCATATTGCTCTCCAATGGCATGTTTTGCGATGAGCATTTCCCACGCTTGCTCCTGCAGCAAAGGCGTCTCGCGTTCTCCCGGAGAGCGGCCGAAGGTGAGTCGGTAGTTGATTTCGCGCTCCTCGACAGCTTGCTGAAACTCCCGAAGCGAGATAGTCTCGCCGGCAATTTCGCCGACGTTGTTGTCGCCGAGCAAAATGGAGTTATTGCCGAAGAGGTCGTTTAGGGTAAAAGCTGCAATGGCAATAAATACGAAGGCAACCACCCAGGTGCCCATTTTATTGCGCAGCGTTCCGATCAATGCCATATACTAAAACTCAACTGGTGAAAGCCATGCCCCGTATGGGGCTTTCCGTCTGTGCAAAGAACCGCAAATTTAACCCGTATTGTGTATTAGTAAAACACCACAGGGAAATTAAGTTCCATTTTTTTGCCCCTTTGGGAGCGCTGGAAACCAGACACTTACGAATCTTCTTCCGGCTCTTTGCCGGTCCCGGACAGGGTCAGTCTGACCACGTCGATCCGGTTCTCCAGAGTGGACTGGATTGTGAATGTAAAGGGAGGCAGTTGCACTGTCTCGCCCGGTTCCGGAATGTCTTCCGTTAGGGTAAGGATCAGCCCACCGAGCGTCTCATAGTCGCCTTCCGGGAGGCTCCAGCCGTAGGTTTCGTTGAGATAGTCGATCTCAAGCCTGGCGCTCAGCAGATAGGTGTTGTCGTGCAGTTTCTGTTCGATGAGGTTGTCCTCATCGTGCTCATCTTCGATATCGCCAAGGATTTCCTCGATCACGTCCTCCATGCTGACGATACCCGATGTTCCCCCGAATTCATCGAGAACGACAGCAAGGCTCTTGTGTTCGTTGATAAATTTAATCATCAGTTCGTTCGCAAGCGTTGTTTCCGGAACGACTATGATGCTTGTGAGAATTTCGCGGATGTCCTGTGGCTTGCGAAACAGCGCGGAGGAGTGGCAATATCCGATTACATCGTCAATCGTGTCTTTGTACACGATAATCTTTGAATGTCCGCTCTCGATGAACGCCTCCTTGAGCTTTTCGATTCCTTCGCTGATTTCAACGGCAACAATCTCGGTGCGTGGGATCATGCATTCCCGCACCAGCACAGACTTAAACTCCTCGGCGTTGTGAATAATCCGGTTCTCAACTTCCGAATCTCCCGGTCGTGGGAACATTGCCGGATGTCCCAGTCCCGCAATAGCGGGTGTAGTGGCAGGATCGGAAAGTCCAAACATCCGCTTAGCGACAAACTTTGCCAGTGCGGCTACTGTGTACGCCAACGGATACAAGATCACATAACAAACCAGGAAAGGAATTGAAAGTACACGCGACAGGCCATCAATCGGTAATGTCAGCATAATGCTGCGCAGTGCCGCAGCGGTGAAGACGACGATCAGCGTTGCGACAAGAATTTGTATCAGCAACACGACCGCGTAATGATTCAGAAATGGGGGAAGGATGCCTGTGAGGAGCGGGCCGGTCAGCTGTGCCATGAAGAGTCCATATGCCACCAGGCTGACGGTAGAACCGGTAAGTACAATGACTTCAAAAATGAAGCGATTGCGGGTTACGTATACGGTTGCCCGGGATGCAATTCCCTGCCCCCCCTGCGTACGCGTGGAAGCAGGCAACGCGATGCCTGCGCCAGCAAAGAAAGCAGACAACAATAGGGTTATCAGAATCCACCAGCCGGTACTCACGATTCTCTCCTCTTTCGATAATTATACACAAAAAAGAGCAGCAGGGCCAGCATTACTGCCCAATACGACTGTCCAAAGCCCACTACCATCGTCTGATGGATTGCGATGATGACGAAAACTACGGCCAGAGAAAGAAGGATGACATCAAAGAGTTTCATGGAGTGAGTCGCCAGTTTCACTGTTCGTCCACATGAAGGGTTCCCTTGGGTTGTAAGATACGGTATGAAGACATATCCTGGGCGGCTTCCAATCCTTGTCCGTAGATGACATCGCTCTGCATCCTGATCGTCACGAATTTGTCGGTGTATATGCGTTGATCTTTCGGTTTCCAGAACAGTTCTTCGGTGTTGAGTTGTTCCTGCTTCAGCGTGTTGATCACCTCAACATTTCCGACGCCGCGCCATACTTCTTGCTCCTTGATGAAGAAGGCCTGGTTGGCGCGAAGGGTTGACTCAATCCTTCCGGTCTCATCGAAAAACTCAAGATAAATTCCTTTCGGGAATTGACGATCACCGTTCTGCAACTCGAACAATTGCTCGGCAACCATCCTGACTTTGATAGCGCCGTTCTCAGCGTAGTAGTGCTCTACGTTTTCAGCTTCCCTTACCGGTCCGTCGTAGATGAGGATTTCACTTGTGCCGGTATCACCACACGATGCAAGCAATACGAGCAACGCGAAGGATGCGGCCTTCATACTGTTGGAATAAAAAAAGGCCATAGCATTAACTATGGCCTTTACGATATCCTGTTTTCTTAGTCGCGCGTTCGCCATGTCGTCGCTTCGTTGATCCAGCAACCTACGCGGGTAGGATCACCAGCCTTATAGTTTTTAAGGAACAACTCTTCCTTGGAAGGGAATTGCTGCTTGGCCTGTTGCATCTTTTGCGAGTCACCGGCCTTAGCATAGTAGTCGTAAGCAATCAGGTAAACCCTACGGTCGTCAGCCTGATTGTCGAGTTCCTTGCACTGGTTGAAGCTGTTGAAGTACAGGTCGCCAATTTTTTCATAGGCTTCCTTGCGTCCGTCCGCTGCAAGCGCTTGTCTGAAATATTCACGTGCGCCGGAGTTGTTGCCTTTCTTCGCTTCAACAGATCCCAGCAACATGAGGACGTCGGCCTTATCGCTTTTCTCCTTTGCTGCTTCGATGGCACGTTTAAAATAGCTTTCCGCCTTGGCGTCGTCGTCCTGTGCGAGATAGCGGATACCTATGTTCTTCAGGATTGCAAAATCCGGTTCAACCCCCACTATCACTTCGGCAGCCTTAAGCCACAGCGGATCGTCGGTACACTTGCCCAACAGCATCTGGCGGAAAATCTGTTTCGCAAGCCCAATGTCGTCCGGATTTGCGTTGAACCTTGGAGCCAACTTTTCTTTTACGTTGTCACAGTTCATGGGAATGCCCATCTGGATGAAAATGTCATCAACCTGACTTTGGTATTTTTGATATCGATCGATTGGCTTACCTGCCGCCTGCGCTTCGGCAAGCTTCTTGTCAATAATTTCAGTGATCTTGTCGTAGCGCTCTATCACCTGTTCAGGGGTGAGCGTTTTTTCCTTCATGTAGTTCACCTGGACAGTTTGCATGTACGGAATCAGCGTACCATCCATGATGTTGGCGCCGTTCTTCTCGAACGCCTCATCCATGTATTTCAAAAGGTCCTTGGCCTTGTCAGAATTGATATAGTAGATGTAAGCTGCAAGCGCCTTCCTGTTGATGATAGAGGCTTCTTCATCACAAGGTGTGTGCTGAAGTCTCAGGTCGTAGATGGCTACAAGTGAATCAGCGTACTTAGCTTTCTTTGCAGGATCGGTCTCCTTCTTTGCAAGACCGTCGTACACGTCAGCAGCATATATGTAAATATTCTTTGTTAGGGCAGGCGTGTTGGTAATAAGCCAGTTCAGAGGTGGGATTGCCTGCTTGAACATGCCCGATTTCTTGTTGTCGTTGAGCAAGACCAATGACTCCTGGGCCTTGGCCTTCTGTTCGCCATCCTCCGGCCAGGCGGGCTCGCCCACACACTGAGCGGATGCCACGAGGTTAAAGCTGAAGGTCATGACGAGCGACAGAATTCCTGCCAGTACAGTTGCTTTCATGGTACTTGTAAGTCTAATCGTACTTAGGTTTAATGAACCACTGGTCGTTCAGCGTGAGACCGAAGTATACCTTATAGTAGGACTCCTCTAAAATGTTTTCTGCCTGATTTCCCCGTTTTCCTACGCTAAAGGCCAAATCCAAACTTGAACGGCCAGCTGGCAACGAAAGGCCAAAATTAATGCCAAAATCCCTAACCTCCTTGGAATTAGCCAAAAAAGGCGATTTCTCGTAATGGAGCCCCATTCTGTAGGTCATCCGCTTGAGGAAGCTGTCCACAGCGTAGGGATCGGGGGTTATTTCACCCCCCAGTGAGGCCCTCCACGACACATCGAGGCCCTCCTGGTCCTCCGGACGCAGGCTCCTGAACTCAGACCAGTCCTCATACGTAAAGTCCGCCCCTACTAGCCATCTCAGGCCTTCTCCGAAGGAAACACCAAATCCCATTGAAGTGGGCAATTTGAGGTTGCCCCGCCGGGATTCGAGGGTCAGAGAGTCCACAATCTGGTCCAGGGCGCTGGTGCGCGCAAAAGTCCTTGAAAACGTGGCATTTAGCTGGCTTCCGAGCCCATAAACGGCTCCTACGCTAAAATGGTAGTCGTCATTAAAAAGGGAATCCATTCGGTATGCCACCCCTGCCTGGAACATAAAATCGCGGACATAGGTCCGCTCGGAGATTTTAACCTTAAACTGCGGTCCCAGGGACTCATTTACGTAGTTCGAGTACTCGTCGAGGATCGAGCTGAAAACGTAGGCAGCCGTAAGTCCAACCGAGAGGTTTCGGGTAAGGCGAACGCCATTGGACCAATACACCTGGGTGAGGCCTCCCGAGCCATTTTCTGTGACGTGGGCCGTGCTTTCTGAGCCGGTAATGGCATCATCGTATTCGAGCGTATAATTCACCGTCGTCAGCGGCATCAACCCCACAGCCGTTGTCCAGCGACCTGGTTTTATCGGGAATGACGTTACCAGGTAGTTCATGTTCCCGCCGGATGTCTTTTCGTCTGCCGATTCCGAACTGATATTGCGCGATTCGTATACAATGCCGGCCTCGAAAGTTGTTAGGGCGTTGTAGACCAGCAATGCGGGATTCTGGTTATTGATGAACCACACTTGTGGCGTGCCGATGCCAACGCCGCCCATTCCCTGGTTGTGGATGAGCGATGTGCCGTATTTTTCGCCAATGCCAAACGTCGAAAACGGCGATTGCGCCGCCTGGCCCACGGCCCAACCCGCCCCCAGGCACAATATGGCCGTGAGCAAAATAATACCCCTAACGATTGACATTGTGATTCAGAATGCTGTTTAGTCCGATGAGAACAAGATTTGGGCTCGCAAATATGGAGGCTTTCAGCCTGTTTTCAAAAGTAGGCGCATCCCCGCCCGTGAGAACGGTTTTCAAATTGCCGTATTGCTGCTGATAGGCAGTTATCATGCCTTCCATTTCTGCAATCATGCCATAGCAAACGCCGCTCTGTATGGCGGATTCCGTTGTATCACCCCACAGCGATACGTTATCAGGTATACCTACCAACGGCAGTCGTGCCGTGAATTCATGCACAGCCCTGAAACGCATCCTCAAACCAGGAGAGATTGCACCTCCCCGATAATTCTTCTCAGCGTCGATCAGATCGTATGTGACACATGTGCCTGCATCTATCACTAGAGTGTTGAAACCGGGAAAAAGTTGTAATCCGCCGCAGACGCCTGCTATGCGATCAACGCCCAATGTTTTCGGCGTTTTGTAGTGATTTTGAATGGGCAGCGGAAGATCATGATCCAGAATGAATTTTCCTGGCGCGCGTGAAAAAGAAAGGATTTCAGACGGATCGTGACGCACCGAACCGACAAGTATGTTGTCGGCTTCCGTTGCTTCGAGCAGGGCCTTCACTTCTGCCAGGGACTGGAATACCTTGTGGTCAACAAGATTGTCTCCATCGAAAATGCCCACTTTGGTCGACGTGTTGCCGTTGTCAACGACGATGTTCATCCGCGTTTGGCTAAATTCACACGCACTAAAGGCGTCAAAAGTATGGATTCGAAGGATAATTATAAAG
>DATCLO010000067.1:0-3529 GCA_036563875.1 Cyclobacteriaceae bacterium | reverse complement strand
TCGCGCGTAATGATGTTAATAAGTCCACCAACCGCCTCTGATCCATACAGCGTTGAAGCAGGACCTTTCACAACTTCAATGCGTTTCACCAGGCTGTTGGGAATACCCGCAAGGCCATAGACGGTGGAGAGGCTGCTCACGATCGGCATACCGTCGATGAGCACCATGGTGTAGGGGCCTTCCATTCCGTTGATGTGAATGTCGCCCGTATTGCAGATGTTGCAGTTCAGCTGCGGCTGCACGCCGTTCACCATCGACAGCGATTCGAATATGCTGGGCGTTGGATTCTTGAGAAAGAGAGCAGGGGAGTATATCTCTACCGGAATGGGTGAGTCCATCTTCGACACCTCTTTCATCGTTCCTGAGATCACTACCACTTCCTTCAGCGCGGCGGCGTCCGGACGAAGTTGAAATGTATAGTTCGATCTCCCCGGTGAAAACTTAACGGTGTCTGTACGGTATCCCACGAATGAAATGATGAGGTTACCCTGACGGGAAGCGTCTTCCGGCAGTTTTAATGTAAAACGTCCCCTTTCGTCTGTAGTGGTGCCGTGTGTAGTTCCCTGTACTGTGATGTTGGTAAAGGGTAGTGGTTCACGCGTCTCGGCATCAGCGACGCTCCCGGTAATGGTATGCTGTGCTCCTGCCGTTAGCGTGAGCAGGATGAGCAGTAGTGTATGGAGCGTTACCGTCGATTTCATAAGGAGTTGAAATACCATTCCACTGCAATCAACGCTGCGGTCAAAATGCCGACAGAGAGCAAGATGATCTTGATGATTCGGACAATCCTGCCGTTAGCGTTTTTCATGGCTCTCGCGGATTAAAAGGTTTTCCGATGCTTGCCGTGAGATGAAAACTCTTTCCTTGTCGTCAATGATGATCTCCATCGAGCCGTCGAATTCCATGCGTTCGACGATTTCTATGCGCGCTCCGATGCGGATGCCAATTTTCGACAGGTATTGGAGGAATTTCGGACTTCCGTCGTTGACCGAGTGGAGAATTCCCGTCGTGCCTTCCTTCGCTTCTGAAAGCTGAACTTGTTTCACTTCGTGAATCCTCCCGTCCTTGTCGGGGATCGGGTGACCGTGAGGATCGACTTTGGGATGGCCCAGAAAACTGTCGAGCTTTTCAATGAGCAGCGGTGAGTCGATGTGCTCAAGCTGTTCCGCCACTTCATGCACCTCGTCCCAGTTGAAGTTGAGCTTTTCCACCAGGAACGTTTCCCAGAGCCGGTGTTTGCGGATCACCTTTAACGCTGCACGCCGCCCTTTCTCGGAAATGTTTACGCCGCGGTATTTCTCGTAGGAGATAACACCTTTCGACGACAGCCGCTTGATCATGTCGGTCACGGATGCGGCCTTGTTGTTCATATTATCCGCCAGCGCGTTCGTGGAAACGGCGCTCTTTCCCGCATCCGACAGGTGATAGATGGCTTTGAGATAATTTTCCTCGACCAGGCTAAGCATGGGGTGCATATCTGATGATTAATACGACAAAAATATAAATTTAGGTTCGCCTAAAAAATTGTTAAGCAATATATTTTGAAAATATTTTGGGGCGTATGTTTTTCATAACGCAGTGATTTACTGGTAGATGCGGTCGCAGAGGCAGATGCAGTTTGAGATGCAGGGTAGATCCACCTCTATCCAGGGACGGCGTCATCCACCGTTGCAACAAGCCGTCCTGCTTCCGATTCCCACAACACCTCTTCCCCGGGATTACGGGTGTAAAATTCGGTGTTGCGCATACGGTGGAGCATTTCTGCGGGATCGATGTGACTGGGATCAAAGACCAGGGCGGCGGAGTAGGGAGCGCAAAACTCCATCCAGGGCGGATGGTTGATGAGCAGGATGGGAAGGCGGGCCCCCAGGTATTCAAACAATTTGGTTGGTATCGTATTTCGCGTGGAGGGATTGGGAGGATAGGCGATGAGACCAAAGTCAGCCTCAGCAATCGCTTCCATAATTGCATCGTGTGAGACGAGTTTGTCGCCCCCAATGAGAGTAATGTAATCCCGACCCTGAATAGCCTCCTGTATCTGCCGCAATGCGTTTGCATGTGCGCAATACCCTATGATGGTCAGGTGTACGGAAGGGTCATGTTCATGCAGCTCGTTCGCCATATGGATGGCGGTGAATACACCTGTCGATTCTGCCAGCGTTCCCGAGAATAGCAGCCGCTTACCGCCGCGCGATTGCGCGACTCGTGGCCGTATCGCTGATCTTTTCACTTTGTTTTGTATGACGACTGCCTTGCGTCTGATGAAACGCAACTCGTCCACATACCCTTGTTCCGAGACGATAACACGACTCACGAACAGCGTTAGCAGTCTTTCCCAGGCACGTACCCATAGGGCAAGCAACGGTCGGAGCAGGAGCGGGAAGGTGGGAAGGTAAAGGATGTTTCGGAAGTAATTTTCCTGGACATCGTAGATGACTCTCGCTTTTCGGAACAAGCGAACGGCGACGGTTGCCAGCAGGAGTTCATGCGTGGTGGCGATGATGACGTCCGGGCTAAGCGTCAAAAGCATTCGAAAGATGCGAAAGGGCATACGAATGCGCTCCAGGCTGATTCGTTGAAAAGGGCGCGAAGGATGAAGAGCGATGCCAGGATACGTTTTCTGCGAAGTTCCGGGAAAGCCTATGATGTGAACCTCGTATCGGCCGGTGTCGGCAAGGGTCTGGCCCATCTTTTCGAACATTCGGGTGTCGTCGACAGGCTTAAGTACCGAGGCAATGACTATTTTCCTTTTTTTTATTACTTGCGCCAAGAATTTTCGGAGGTATTCAACGAAGCCAAACTAAACACTAATAATGGAATTACAGCAAATCATTGAGCGCGCCTGGGAAGACAGGTCGTTATTGAAGGAAGCCGAAGTGCAAAATGCCATCCGCGATGTCATCGAAAAACTGGACAAGGGTCAGGTTCGTGTGGCCGAACCGGCGGGTGATGCCTGGAAGGTAAACGAATGGATCAAAAAGGCTGTAATCCTTTATTTCCCCATCCAGCAGATGGAAACTATTGAAGTGGGACCTTTTGAGTTTCATGATAAAATCGCTCTCAAACGCAACTATCAGGCACTGGGCGTACGCGTCGTGCCCCATGCCATTGCGCGCTACGGATCATACGTGAGCAAGGGTGTGATTATGATGCCTTCGTATGTGAACATTGGCGCCTATGTGGACGAAGGTACCATGGTCGATACCTGGGCTACTGTAGGGAGCTGTGCCCAGATCGGCAAGAACGTTCACCTGAGCGGAGGTGTAGGCATCGGAGGTGTGCTAGAACCTGTTCAGGCGGCACCTGTGATCATCGAAGACAACGCTTTCATTGGTTCCCGTTGCATCGTCGTGGAAGGGGTTCGCATAGGGCGGGAGGCAGTACTTGGGGCCAACGTCGTGCTCACGGCAAGTTCGAAAATCATCGACGTGACCGGCGACAAGCCCGTTGAATACAAAGGCTACGTTCCGGAACGTGCGGTGGTGATTCCCGGTTCAATGATGCGCAAGTTCCCGGCAGGGGAATACGG
>DATCLO010000066.1:0-16136 GCA_036563875.1 Cyclobacteriaceae bacterium | reverse complement strand
TGTAATGAAATTCTCAATATTCACGGAAATAACGTTTCCGAAATTTTTATTCCTAAATCCTTTTCTGAAAATCGTGGGCTGAAGAATGAGATGGGCGGGCCATGCAAAGATAAGAGCTCACTCTATATATTATAGTGTAAGTAACAAAACCTACTCACAAGCAAATCATAACCATGGCGGTATCTGTAAACCCAGGAAAATGTCTGACAATGAAGTGTCAAAAAAATTTTTTTCCTAAATGCTTGAAATCTACTTCGTTTGCATCACCTCTTGAAAACGTTTGTATAATATTTTATGCGCTGACACAGTGAAGTGAAGCTTTTCTTTTACTGATCAAATTGTATCTTTATATCAGAAGCAGTTGCGATACGTGTGCTACTGCTTGCATCTAAAGGCGGAGTATTCTTCTCCGCGGGGTTAGTACAAGGACTGTCTATTCAGTCTAACCGATCGATGCCTGATGGCATTGTGTGTTCTGTTTGCATCTAACCCTGATCTCATGATTCGAAAATTATTTCTCTCCGTTTAGCGACCGCGTCGCGTTGCCGCTCGGTTGCCCTTTTAGTCTCTGTATTCAGCATTAGTCCTGCTATCGCGTGCAGTCGCCATCGCAGGTGCAACCTTGGTTCAGTTATCAATCCAAACATCCAAAATCAATTGAAATACCATGACAAATTTTAGCCAGAACAGACGGGAATGGCTCAAGCGCAGTGCTGTGCTTACAGGTAGCCTCATTACGTCGCTGTCCATTCCATCATTTTCAAAGCCGGCATTCGGCATGACGCCGTACAAAGGAACGTACGCGCTGGCGGAGCCGTACGGTATTGCGCCACACGCTTTGGAAGACATCAAGGCAAGATTATCAGCAAATGAAAATCCGTGGGGACCGAGCAAGAAGGCCGTACAGGCTATCGCGGAGGCAGCCAGCAAAGGAAACCGATACGGACATACTACCGCGAAGAAGATGGTTGCGATGGTCGCACAAAAAGAAGGCGTAAGTGAAGACTGTATTCTTCTTGCGCCGGGTTCAACCGACGTCCTGGAGAAGACGGCGATCGCGATGTGTATCAATGGAGGAAACGTCATCTCGGCGGATCCATCATACATGTCGCTCGTAAACACGGCGAAAGCTATCGGCGCGACGTGGAAGAACATTCCGCTGAAGAGCGACTACGCTCACGACCTGGATGCGATGGCGGCGGCAATCGACAGTGAGACAAAGCTTATCTATATCTGCAATCCAAACAACCCGACAGGTACGCTTACGCCGGCGTCGGCGATCAGATCATTTTGCGAAACAGTATCGTCCAAGGTGCCCGTGTTCATCGACGAAGCGTACATCGAACTCATGGACGATCATGAAAAGCAGACTGCGGTCGGATTGGTGCGCGAGGGCTATGACGTAATCATAGCGCGGACATTCTCGAAGATACATGGCATGGCAGGACTGAGAATGGGATATATGGTGGCAAAACCTGAACGGATTGAGGCCATCAAGAAGCTGGTTCGTACTGAAATGGGTGTGTGTGTAAGCTCTGTCGAAGGAGCGATGGCCAGCATGCAGGACGTCGAGTTTCAGTCGTATACACGAACCAATAATGCAGAATGCAGGAAATATGTCTTTGAATCCCTGAAGAGTGCGGGTATGAATCCGATTCCTTCACACACCAGCTTTATTCTTTTCCCGATACAAATGCCGGTAAAGGAATTTCTTGCGGGTATGGTGGAAAGAGGCGTCGGCATTCGGGGGTACACGATCCACGACAAGCCCTACGCGCGGGTGAGCATGGGTACCCGGCCTGAGGTGGAACTCTTCGTGCAAAGTTTGAATGAGATCATCTGATTTCATTAGGTCGGCTACCCGGAACATGCCGGGTAGCTGACATATCAAATTTTAATTCAAATACCTGGTCCCTAAATGAGTCCTGCTGTTACCAAAACATTTTATCTCATCCTGATTATTGGCATCGGTTACCTGATGCAGAGGAAGATTACGTCGAAAGATCAGAGGGAAGGCATCAAAAACATTATACTGAGTCTGGCATTGCCGGCAACTATTTTTATCGCACTGTTGAAGATCGAGTTTTCTGCCGAGATGATCATTGTGCCGGTGATCGCCCTCGTTTTCAACCTGATTTTGTTCGGGATCATGGACCGAGTACCCCTGAGGCCAGTGCTCAACATCCCCGAAACCCAATATCGATCACTTACCCTGTTGATCCCGTCCCTGGCGCCAGGGCTCTCGTGCTTTCCCTTCATAGTGGAGTATTCAACGGACGGTGCGTTGGCTTTGGCTGCCCTCGCGGATGTCGGGAATAAAGTGTTTGTCCTTATCGTGGCCTACAGTATCGCGATGCAATGGTATTTCAGGATCAACCGAATCGGAAACACGACACGCGCCTCACGCATGAGAAACCTTATCGTGTCCCTGGTTGGCGAACCGGTAAATACTGTGATCATTTCCGCGATTCTTATGCTCGCACTGGGGCTTAATTTTGAGTCGCTACCCGGATTTGTTCAAATGAGCATCGATCGCATCAGCCTCATGATGACTCCCCTGATCCTGTTGTTCATCGGTATTTCCATGAAGCTGACTTGGCAACAGGTGAGGACGATCGGTACGTTTTTGTTCTTCAGGTCCGGTCTCGCATTCCTGTTAAGTGGTATTCTGCTGCTCGTGTTACCTGTTAACGACATTGCCACCATACTGCTTATCGTCGTGTTTCCCCAAAGCGCCTGCAGCTTCTGGCCCTTCGCTCACATGGCGGCCGTGAGCAAGCTGGAGAAAAAGCAACATGAAGCAGAAAGGACGTTCGACCTGGACTTTGCCCTGAACGTGCTTGCCTGCTCGCTTCCATTTTCTGTTACACTAATTCTGGGGATATACACTACCGCCGACTTCTTTGCCAGCCCTGCGGTAGTATTTGCCTCAGGGGCTGTTTGCCTGGGATTGTCGGCGCTTCCTATGCTGTTCTCCCTCCGACGGTCAGAGCCGTTGGTGCTCACGAACAAGACGGAGCAGACGTGAACGGTGGAAGTGTTGAAGTGTTGAGGTGTTGAAGTTGTTTGATATCGGAGGGCGTGCCCAGAATAGGATGTGTTTATGTGCTTATGTGTTTACGTGTTAATGTTGTGCGTTATTCGGGGAAGTGCGTAGATTCTAGGATATCAGGTACTTCTATGTGTCCCAACATAGAGGGCTATAGCGGGTTGCCGCCGGCCTGAAGGGTGACGATGCTTTGGGGTGGTAGGACGAAGGGGTCACCTGTGTCAACGGTGCCAACGTGGTTGCAGTTGTCGCTGCCACTTGTAGTTCGGTACATTTCAAAGCTGCCAGGAAGGTCATTTCCCGTGATGGAAATCTGTTTAGCGGAAGTGCCGGAATTGATGATGACTAGCGTGTGGGTGTCATTGGTGTCGTGACGGTACGCCGTGACGAACACATTCTCAGCATCAGATGATTCAGCTTTGAAACGTACGGCGCCGGGACGAATGTAACGGTAGAAGTGCTTCGATACATAGTACTTCTTACCGACGGTTGTTCCATTCATGAGATTGTATTCTCCGATGCTGCCGAGTTCGCTGCCCTGCCACCAGATCCAGCCGCTGATGTTTCCGTAGTATAATCCGGCATGAATGTCCTGACCTAGGCTTAATGCGCCAGGTTTATCTCCTGAGCCAAGCCAGTTGTCCACGTAGCCGGATGTTTCCGACATCCACGTTGTCTTTTGCATTGGCTCGGAGAATTGTTCACGGTGGTTGGTCCACCGTTCGGCGAGTCCCGATCCGCTGGTGGGGGCAACACCATCGTTGTATCCATGCACGGCAAGTATGTCGATCTGATGGCTGGCGTCCGGGTCAGCCTTCAGGTTGTTGTGATAGAACCACTGCCAGTTGATGTCGGCTCCTTCCATGTCAAGCATATTTTCAGAGCCAAAAATTTTCACATCAGGGAAATCGGCCTTGATCAGAGGCACAACCGCCTTCAACATATCGTTGTACCACTCGAACGTGTAGGTGCATGAGTTGAAGGATTGCGTAAACATCGGCTCATTTTGCGGACTGAGGGCATAAAGTTGAATGCCCGCATCTTCGTATAGCTGGATGCCTTCTTTCAGCCAGTCGGCAAACTCGGTGTACTTATTAGGGTTGAGTGTACCGCCATTCTTGGTGCTGACGTTGCCTTCATTGCGCGTAGCATTTTCATCACCGGGCCAGGTGAAGCTGGATTCCCACTTTAAATCTTCGGGAGGGCTCCACACGGTGAAGACAAACTTGAGATCGACTCCATTTGCATCAGCAATTGCTTTAAGCCCTTCCACAACGGGTTTTTGTTTTGTCCAGTCTGCGTCCTGTCCGGCGTTGGCCGTTGCGGGAGGATAGTACTCGTTGCGCCAGATAGTGAGTCCCAGATCGGTGATTACCTTTTCGCCCCAATCTGCGTTCCACATGTTGCCAGCACTGCCCCACCACACATCTTGTGCGCCGAAGAATCCGAAGCCATCGATAGTTTGGTACGTTACACTTTTGTCGAGCGTGAGTGTGACAGGATCGCCCAAGTCTGTGTCTTCATACGTTGCTGTTATTTCGGCGTCACGCGACGGCATTGTGAGTTGCGCTATTTTTTTGGAGGCGTCGTCAAGCAAATCTGCATCGCCCGTCCATCCTGTAAATTGTTTCCCGTCAGGTTCAGGATTCGCACTAACTGTGATGACCTGTCCTGCAGGATATTGCCCCGACCCGTTTCCATTGTTGACTGTGAGTTTGAATTTCTGCGGTTCTTTGTCGTCACCACCACAGCTCACGGCGGTAGCCAGCAAACCCATTATCAGGAAAAGTGTTGCAAGAATTCTCATAACGATTGCTTTTGACGTTGATCCAAGTTCGGAAGATTGTCCTTTCCTGTCGCCCTGCGCTGTCCTGCTGTTGTAGCGCCACTACTTCTTATTTTTTTCTGGTCGCGGATTACCTTCCCACGACCGCCCATTTCATAATTCGGCGTTTGCTGTTAACCTTTTTCCTATATTATCAACCCTTAAACCTACTGCTCATGAAAAGACGGATATTCCTTTTCTTACTCCTCGTACCCCTCCTTTACACTGAAGCCGTGGCCCAGTTTTCGGGGCCGCTTGTGAAAGTCATTGTGGGACCAGATCATGAAGACTGGACCTACAAACCGGGTGAGACAGCAAAGTTCAATGTCATGGTGATACGCGACGGCAACCCGATCAAGGATGTCAAAGTCAGCTACAGGGTTGGTCCGGAAAAAATGGATCCGGTTAAGTCGGAGCAAAACGTTGTTCTGAAAAAGGGCACGCTCACCATCGACGGTGGTACCATGAGAACTCCAGGCTTTTTGCGCTGTGAGGTTGTTGCAACGGTTGATGGGAAAGAGTATCGTGGACTGGCAACGGCGGCATACGATCCGCTACGCATTCAGCCTACAGTTGAGAATCCGTCAGATTTTGTTCAGTTCTGGGAGAAGGCAAAGGAAGAAAATGCAAAGATACCGATCGATGCAAGGATGACATTGCTTCCCGAACGCTGCACGGAAAAAGTCAACGTGTATCACGTTAATCTTCAGAATTTCAGACCTGGTTCGAGATTTTATGGAATTCTTTGCGTGCCGAAAGCGGAAGGAAAATATCCAGCGTTGCTTCGTGTTCCAGGAGCTGGTGTAAGGCCATACAATGGCGATGTATCTACCGCCGAGAAGGGCGTTATTACATTTGAGGTTGGCATTCACGGTGTCCCCGTGAACATGGAACCAGCGGTTTATCAAAACCTGGGAGCCGGGCCGCTAAACCGGTATTTTACCTTCAACCTTGACGATAAAGATCAGTATTACTACAAGCGCGTGTACCTCGGATGTGTGCGTTCAATTGATTTCATTTTCACACTGCCTCAGTTTGATGGAAGCAATCTTGCCGTGACCGGTGGAAGCCAGGGTGGTGCGTTGTCGATCATCACTGCCGGGCTTGATTCTCGCGTGAAATATCTGGCAGCCTACTATCCGGCGCTAAGCGATCTGACGGGCTATTTGAAAAATAGGGCAGGAGGATGGCCTCACATCCTGGACAAGAACAATGCGCCCGTTCACAACACTAAGGCAAAGCTGGAAACCATCGGCTACTACGATGTTGTCAATTTTGCGAGACAATTGAAGGTTCCTGGTTTGTACTCCTGGGGATTCAATGATGAAGTATGTCCACCTACTTCCATGTATGCCGCGTACAATGTGATTACAGCCCCAAAAGAGCTGCTTCTTGCCCTTGAGACGGGACATTGGACATTTCCCGAACAACGGGAAAAAGTCGAGGCATGGCTGCTGGAGAAGCTGCAGGTGAAGTAGACCAAGTCCCTTCATTTTCGTAACTTATTGACGGCAGGCGTCCGGTTAACTACGCCAGACGTCTGCTGCTCATTGTTGTTTCCCTGTCTGACCGCCCTGAGCTTATATTGGGGGCGGTCTCGTGTTATGAGAAGGGGTACCTTTCTTGCTTATTTACTCCTGCTGTCGGGTGCGCTGGCAGGTCAGTCCCGCTTTGTTCGCTTTGATCACCTCAACCTGGATGACGGACTCTCTCAGGGATCTGTGTATACCATCCTGCAGGACCGTATGGGTTTCCTATGGTTTGGCACACAGGATGGGTTGAACAAATACGACGGGTACGATTTTACCGTTTATCGTCACGACAAATACGATTCAGGCTCGATAAGCGACAATTGCATCTATGCCCTCTTTGAGGATCGTGATGGGTATCTTTGGATTGGCACGCTAAGCGGAGGGCTGAATCGCTTCGATCCGCGCACACGCCAGTTCAAGTCCTTTCGTTATGCTGCGAATGATCAGCGGGGACTCACAAGCAACCTGGTTACCAGCATCTGGCAGGATCGCAGGGGCAACATCTGGGTGGGAACCGATAACGGACTTAACCGGATGGAGCGAGACGGGTTCGTTAGCTATTTCAAAGGCGGAGCTAACTATGCGGGGAAGCGTGTGAACTGCATTTACGAAGACAGCAGGGGAACATTGTGGGTTGGCACTGCGACGGGATTGTATCGCTATGACACGTTAACCGCAGCATTCGTTGCGCACAAGCTGTCGGGCAAAGAGTTAAACACCTTTGATCACATCAGGGCGTTACATGAAAGTGCAGATGGTGTTCTTTATGTGGGCACACATGGTGATGGTCTTTTCGCAAGCAGTGTGGTGTCTGGTGAATTGCCGGATTTCCGACGGGTACATTTAAAAGGGCCGGAATTGAATGAAGTCTCGTCTATTGTATCGGATCCGGAAGGCAACCTGTGGATTGGATTGCATGAAGAAGGATTGGTTCGCTTGAATCCTGATACCGGCGAGCAACTCCACCTGCGTACAAATCCTTTGCAGTCTACCAGCCTTTCCAACGATCGCGTTTCATCGCTGGCGTTGGATAGCTTTGGCAATCTTTGGGTTGGAACGCTGAACGGAATCAACAAACTGAATCTTACCAATCGCAAGTTCGTGTTCTACCAGAACCGCCCCGGCATACAGGGCGACATTGCAAACAGCGTGTTTGCAATAGCGAAGGACCCCGAGGGAAATATCTGGACGGGTACGCGCGGTGGGCTTTTTGCGCTCGACATAAGGGGTAACATCAGAGAATATGTTCATGGCACGCCCGCTTCAAGGCGGGCTGATGCTGTCCGGTCTATATTCTGCGAGTCAAACGGAGGCACCTATAACATCTGGATCGGTACTGAGCAGGGAACCCTCGAAACCGTTGATCCGAAGTCAGGTAAGTTTCAATCTATTGTTGTCGATTCACGATGGAGGGAGAATCCGATATACGTTATCCGAAGCGATCAATCCGGCGCGTTCTGGCTGGGAACGCTTGAGGGATTATACAGTGTCGAGCCCAATACAAAGCGGATACGACATCACGACTGGCAGGATAGTACGCAGGCCGGAACCCGTCGCAAGGAAATCCGAAGTATTGAAATAGATCATGATGGAACGTTATGGATCGGCACGCGGGGAGCTGGGCTGCTCCACTACGATCCAAAACGGGATGTGTTTCGCGCATACGTTCACAATCCCGCTGACTCCTTTTCTATTAGCAGCAATGTCATTGCCAGTATCAGCATTGATACAAAGACCAATGTCCTTTGGATCGGAACGGCCTCAGGATTTAATCGGTTCGTGCCTGCCGAGGAACGCTTCTACAGTTACACGGAACGCGATGGGTTGCCAAACGACGTTGTTTACGGCGTGCTTCCCGACAACGAAGGAGCGCTGTGGCTAAGCACAAACGACGGCATCGTGCGCTTCGATCCAGAGTCGGAAACATTCCGCCCTTACGATGCGAGCGATGGATTGCAGGGTACTGAGTTTAATGCTGGTGCCTATTATAAGAGTGCTGACGGCGAACTCTTCTTTGGCGGGATTAACGGGTACAACTCCTTTTACCCCAATGCGATCCGTGACAACACGCTCAAACCGGAAGTGGTACTCACCGGTTTCAAGGTATTTAACGAGGATTTTGATTTGCCGAATGCTCCGGAGTATACTGACACGATCCGGTTGACCCACCACGACGACGTGTTTTCATTTGAGTTTTCTGCGTTGCACCTCACCGCACCCCAGAAGAATCAGTATGCATACATGCTTGAGGGTTTCGATCAAAACTGGACGTCGACACAACGCCGGTTCGCAACCTATACGAATCTGGATCCCGGAAAATATACGTTCCGGGTCCGGGCTTCCAACAATGATGGGATATGGAATGAAACCGGACTGGCCGTTGTCATCCTCATTAAACCGCCGTTCTGGAGTACGTGGTGGTTTTACGCAGTCTGTTCTCTGGTAGCCTTCTCACTTATGTTTGGAGCCTATCGCATGCGTATTGCCAGCATCAGGCGAGAGGAACAGCTGAAGACGGAGTTCAATAAGAAGCTTGCTGAGATTGAGATGACAGCGCTGCGAGCGCAAATGAATCCACACTTTTTATTCAACTGTTTGAATTCGATCAATAGGTTTATTGTGAGGAGCGATCCGGAAACGGCTTCCAACTATCTCACGAAGTTCTCACGTCTCATCCGGATGATTCTACAAAATTCAAAATCGCAGACGATCTCATTGAAAAGCGAACTCGAAGCCCTCTCCCTTTATATTGCGATGGAAGAAATGCGGTTCGAAAATCGCTTCGACCATAAAATTTGTGTGGACGACTCGATAGAGACCGAATTCATTGAGGTGCCGCCTCTGCTAATCCAGCCTTATGTTGAAAATGCTATCTGGCACGGCCTCATGCATAAGGAGACGCGTGGCAAGCTAACCGTTGAGGTGACACGCGATGGAGAATGGCTGCGATGCGTGGTGGAGGACAATGGTATCGGTCGGCAGCGCGCGCAGGAGTTGAAAAGCAAGTCGGCTACGCGTGATAAGTCGATGGGAATGAAGATTACAACTGACCGCCTGAATCTCTACCAAAGCAAAACGAAGGTGGAAGTGATTGACCTCTACGATGAGCATGGTACGCCTGCGGGCACAAGGGTAGTAATTGCGTTCCCATGTCCCATAGAAATGCAGGCAGCGCAGCGTGGCCTCGCGATTACATGAGATAAAATTGAATATGAGTTTGGAGACAGACAAGATTATTAATTCAGTACTTGTAGACGACGAGAAGCATTGTCTGGAGACCCTTGCATGGCAGCTTGAAAAATTCTGTCCCCAGGTTGGCATTGTTGCACAATGCGAAAGTGGTGAACAGGCCCTGCAGGTTCTTTCAAAGAACAATGTTGATCTCGTGTTTCTTGATATCGAAATGCCGCGAATGAATGGCTTCGAGCTGCTGCAACGCGTGGGTCAAGTAACTTTCGACGTAATCTTCACGACGGCCTATGACATGTTTGCCGTTAAGGCATTCAAATTCAGCGCTTTGGACTACCTCCTCAAGCCGATCGACAAGGATGAACTAATTCAGGCTGTTTCGAAAGTGAAAAGAAAGAAGGCACAACCAATAATGCCTGAGCAGTTGGATATTCTTTTCCAGACCCTCTACGGTAAGAAGCCCACTTCACCGAAAGTAGCGTTACCTACCATGAGCGGACTTGAGTTCGTTACGGCAGGCGAAATAATTCATTGTCAATCAGAAGGAAACTATACGCACATCTACCTTGAGGATAAATCTCACTATCTCATCTGCAGGACGTTGAAAGAAACAGAAGAACTGCTTAGCGGGCACAATTTCTTTCGCGTTCACCATTCTCACTTAATTAACCTGAATCACATCCGCAAGTACATCAAGGGCGACGGCGGCTATGTGATTATGAGCGACAACACGTCAATAAGTGTATCGCGCAGCCGAAAAGAAGAGTTGCTGCGCCTGTTTGCCTGAGTCTCGCGATCCCCGGGGGACCTGTCCTCCGGATTCCTCCAAATGCTCGCCCGGGTCCGCAGGTTACTCATTCACACTAGCGAAATCCGGTGGGGAAGGGCATTTTTACTATACGTCCATGGAAGGAAGAAAATAGGGCGATTTTGGTGGTTGCAGGCCAGGACGAAAGACACTTTCGTGATGGACAGGACTGCACACTCGTTGGAGATAGTTATTGTCAGGTTGGCGCTAGTTTCCGCGTGGCTGGTGTTGAGCCCCACCAGCCACGGCCAGGACGTAGAGGGAATCGGCCAGCAGGAACCCATCAAGATATCGGGCATGCTGGCCGCAAACCTCTCCTTCTTCGACGCGCAGGGCCGGCCATCCAATCGGGAACAATTTACGTGGTATCTCACCGGCAACCCGACGCTTGAAATTTACGGCATTACCCTTCCATTTTCATTTACAGTTTCCGAACAGCAAAGGGCATTTCGTCAACCCTTCAACCAGTTTGGTGTTAGTCCTTACTATCGGTGGGCAAAGGCGCACATCGGCTATCGCAATGTGGTGTTCTCCCCATTCACGCTTGGTGGACACACGATAGCAGGTGGAGGCATTGAACTTACGCCTGGCAAATTCCGCTTCGGCGTCATGCACGGACGTTTGCTGAAGGCGGTTCAAGCCATCGGCAACCCGGAAGGATCATTTGTTGCCGCGCCTTCGTTTCGTCGCACAGGTACCGCCTTGAAAGTAGGGTATGGAACAGAAGAAAATTTTGTCGACCTCGTTCTATTTCGTGGGGAGGATGATGCTGCTTCGATTCAAGGCGATTCCCTGACTCAATATCTGACGCCAGCGGAAAATCTTGTTGCCGGCATCTACACAAAGCAAAAATTTCTCAAGGATTTCGCCTTTGAATTTGAATTCGCGCAAAGTCTGTATACCCGAAATACAAACCTCACGGAGTCAGACAGCCTCAAGAATGATTTTCTAATTGCCCCATTCGCATCGCTGCTCTCAAATAGAAACGCATCAACAGCGCACAGCACCGCCATCGATGGATCTTTGGGTTATGGAAAAGAGTTTTTTAAGGTTCGACTTCGCTTCCGGCAAATTGATCCCGACTACCAGAGCATGGGAGCATACTTTTTTCAAAATGATATTCGGAATATCACAATTGAGCCTTCGGTTACTCTGCTTAATTCCTCACTGCAAATCAATGGCAGCTTCGGATATCAGACTGACAATGTTGACAACCGGCGAGCTTCCACAACAAAACGCAAAATCGGATCGGCGGTTGTCAGTGGAAGGATTGGGGACCGCTATACAGGAAATCTGACATACTCAAATTACGACATCGGTCAGGCTGCCGGAACGGTCGAACTTGACACGCTCATCGAAGTGTCACAGACTACCCAGAGCATGGGGATGGTACACAACCTGATGTTCAAGGGGGAATCGCTGCACCACAACATCATGGCGAGCTACAATTTTCAGACGCTCAGCGATCGCAATCCGAACACTGCCATTTACTCCGAGTATGAAAATAGAACGTGGATGGCGTCATATTTCCTGCTGTTTGTAAGCTTAAGATTAAACGTTACGGGAAGCTACACCTATACAATTTTTGAAATGCCCTCCCGTAAGACGGTCATTAGTGGTCCGACTGTGTCCGTCTCACAATCTTTTTTCAACCATGCTCTCAATGTAAGTCTTTCGTACGCGTCACTCGCGCAGGCAATAGATGACGCGGCGCATCAAACTATAAACCGGCTCATGCTCAATGCCTCGTACAGACCGGCGCGGCGACATCGCGTCAGCCTTCGATTCTACTTAAACAAAACTGCAAATGAAGCCGAGAATGTTAAGCCATTTCGTGAAACAAAAGGAGATATCGGGTATGCTTACACTTTCTGAACGGACAAGCGCATTCGATTGGTGTCGAACGGTGCTTTGGTTTTTTATATTGGTCGCATGGGCATTTCCCGCTGCAGGACAGTCGCCTGCAACCCAGGCTAATGTAGTCACAACCTTCAGTCCTCCGTACACAGTTCCGCTGTCTGAGATATACGCGAGTCAGCAGCTTAATGTTATTGTGACCGCAGTGAATGGTCCGCTGCCGTCGGCAAAACTTTCGGTCATCATTCAGGGCGACAACGGCATACGCATTGAAAACGATTTTGGATCTTCACCCTTTTCGCTCGACATCGAACAAGGCGTGCCTTACCAACTCACGAGCGGCGACCTTGATGAAATTTTTCAGGCATCGAATTTCCGCGCTCAGGGTATAACTGTCGCCCAGGTATTTAATGACGGACTTCCGGCTGGCAACTATGAAATATGTTTCAGAGTATATGTTTCGGGAAGAACCGGGTGGACTCCCATTTCACAAGCTTCTCCTATAGGATGTGCTTCATTTGTCATAACAGAAAGTGCGACTGCGGTTACGATTACTTCATTCGTACAACCGCCTCCCTTCACTCCCGATCTGGAGGCATACATCTATAAACTAAATGCAACGCTGACATCTACAACGTCTCGTAGGGTTCGGCTGTTCCTTACGATTTCCGGTGACAATGGCGTTATCATCCGCTCTCGTCAGGGGGCCATTACTCCGGATTTCATAAGCCTGCAGGCGGCCGTTCCCTACACTTTATCGTCGATCGACCTTGAGCCTTACTTCCAATTATCAAATCTGGAGTTTACGGGAATTTCAGTACAAGCGGTGCAGTCCGGTGGATTACCGGAAGGTCATTATCGTTTCTGTCTTCGGGCTGTGGATGCGGTTGGAAATTTTGTTTCAGCCGACGATCCGATGGGTTGCAGCAATCTAGTTTCCATCCGTTTAATGGAACCACCTCAGCTCATCACACCAAAGTGCGGCGATGTGGTCAAGGCAGGTCAGGGACAGATGCCGGTGTTCAGTTGGACGCCGCCACCGGGTGCACCCCCGGGACTTACCTATACACTGCGAATTGTGGAGATGGTCGACCCAAGCAAGAATCCCAACGATGCCATGCTGTCGGCAACGACTCCAGCTTTTCTTGAAGAAACCATCATCGGAGCTACCACTTTTCTCTATGGTCCCGGACAGCCGGTTCTTGAACCTGGTCGAAAGTATGCGTGGCAGGTCATTGCGGGATTGGGATCAGGACCAGACTTGGGCGATCGCTCTAGAGACTTTCGCAACAAGGGCAGGAGTGAGGTTTGCTGGTTTACTGTGGAGGAACAGACCACCGGACTGGTGTTGCTCAACCTGCCTCCAAAGAGTTCACAACCCAAGTCAGAGACCTTTGCGAGCGAGGGTCCACTGCCAATGGCAGGGCTAAGCGGGAAGTTGCTCTATAAGTTTAAGGAAGAACAGGAAAGTTCATCCCCCACGGACGGAAAAGTAAAGGGCGGTAACATGCTTCTGTCATCAAAGTTGGCCTCACCGTATAACCAGGCTTCTTATATCGACGCTTCCGACGCATATCCGCTTGCGAATGTTAAGTTAAGTCTTGTTAGGGTGTATCTCCTGAAAGGCAAGATCAACAACAAGGAGTATAAGCTGAGCCCTATTCATAAGAACGATTTTCCGTACGGCGGCGCTGGTTTTGATCAAACATTTGAGGGCAGTGAGGAGGTAATTGCTACGACGACAACGGCATCAGATGGATCATTTGCTTTCAATTTCCCGCATCTGGAGAAGGACCTGGGTATCGTCCATGAAAACATGAATCTCGAATTGGGCGGATCCTCCTCATTCGTTCTCAACGTGAGTGGCGAGGTTCACAAGGTGTACCGCATTCGCGTTGAAAGCAACTACTACTGCAGCCCGGATATCAACATCAAAATTGATCCCTGGCAGGTTTTAGACGTTGGAACTCTGGTGTCGTACGTAAAGAGCTATAATTTGAAACTTGTCGTGAAATCGACTACGGCCAGCTTTTATGTTCAGCAGAAGGGTTCGGGTGCAGAGCTGGACAAAGTATCGACGACAATCTTCAGGAAGTCAAAGATTGGTCATGTTCCTTACAACGAAGGCGAGAAGGTATCGGGAGGCAGTAAATTAAAAGTACCCAAGGCGGTAGATGTAATAGCGTCAGGCGCAACTGATAGCGAAGGCGAGATTTTGATTCGGAATCTGGTTCAACACGACCCGGACAACAATCTTGACCGCTATTACATCAAATGTGAAACTCCTTTGACGGACGGGTTCAATCACTATAAACCCCGAGAGGTTAGGTATGATCCGCATTCCATCCCCGAGAAGAAAAATTTTCCGTTTAACAAATCCAGTTTTGTAGTCATTCCGTCAGAATCACCTTATGGCATTTCGTACAAGCAATCCTTTGGTTCTATGGTGGTATGGAACAGTGAGTTGGAGGTGAAGACATACACCAAGGAAATCGAACTGTACCCCGAACTGCCACGAATATACGGCAAGGTCTACAGCAAAGAATCAGTTGCCAAAGTATTTCCGGGCGTCAGGGTGTCGCTGGCATCTACCTATAAGACGGAGCAGCCTAAGACTACCTTCCGTATAACGTACACTGACGAGAACGGTCGATTCGAGTTCAACGACCTCGAGGTGCCCATGGAGGTGATTTATGACGCGAACAAAAAGGAATTTGTAAATACAGTTACCCCACAAACTCTGGTTGTAGGCACTAGCGTCCCAGGATACAAAGTAGCGACGGAGTCAATTCCGCAACTGAAGTACGGTGGACAACGGGATGCAGACCTTAAGCTGGAGCCAGATGGCTGGCTTGTTGGTGACGTTGTCGACGAGCAAGGTAATCCCGTAATGGCACGAGTGTATGTCGACAGTATCATGGCAAAAACCGAAATGACCGCGGTGTATGATTCCGAGGTCAAGAAGCCTTCTGCGAATACCGTTATGCTGGTGATGCCAAAGTATGTATCGCGGTTCAGCATGCCTGCACCATCCGGAAAAGGCAAGATCATTACCATCGATCCTGAAGACCAGGCTTACTTCACCGAAGTTTATACTGAAGATATTCTCACCAAGTCATCGCCGAACAACAAACTTCGGACGTACGTGGTATACCGGGCCCAGAAAAGAATCAAGTTCAGGATTCTTGCAGGTAAAAACACCACGGGAAAACTTCTGCCGCCATCAACACCCAAGCCTTTAGCCAATGTATCGGTTACCCTGGACGTGCCTGGCAAAAAGGTAACGCAGATTTCCGATGCCGCGGGATATGTTTCGTTCGCATTTGAAAGTGCCGACACGGATTTTTCCTTTATCGTTGAACCACCTGATGACATGGCTTTTGAGTCAAGCGTGTATACAGTAAGTGGTGTGACCGATAGCAAGGAGTTCAAGGAGTATGGTTCATGTTACCTGAAACCTGCTACTACGATTTCCGGAATCGTGACACTTAAAGGTTCTTCGAGTCCGATAGCCGAGGCCATGGTATACATCGACATGGGGAACGGAACCAAGCTGCAGGACCTTACCGATGAACAGGGGAAATATCTGCTTACCAAAGTTCCCAAGAGTCCTTCACAAGTTACCGTTTACGCATCAAAACCAGGCGCTGTACCCAATTTGATCAGTCAGTCAAAAACGATTGAACTTAAACAGAACAATGAACTGAACTTCGAACTGGAAGAAGATAAGGAAATGGCTATTCAGGACATTTTCGGTTTCAAAGTCGTTGTCCAGGAAATGAAAAAGGAGGCCGACGGAAGCAGGACGATCGTCAAGGGAAGTCTGATCGAAGTACCGTCCAACGAGAACTTCAAGTTGTACGATGTGAAGATGAC
>DATCLO010000065.1:0-2879 GCA_036563875.1 Cyclobacteriaceae bacterium | reverse complement strand
CCATAAGAGTGTGTCCAGTTGATCGGCGCGTTGTAAAAACCGTTCCCCACGATGGCGCCAAGGGCGTTGCTCCCTTTCTTTATCTTGTCGGTGATGTCATACGACAAATACATCACACGGTATTCTCTGAAATTGTCGGGCAACGAAATGTAGTTGTTCTCGAGTCCGGGTCGCTTTCCATACAATGTCACGTTGGGCACCATCACATCGTCGCTGATCTTTTCACCGTTCACGTAGAATTCGAAAAAGCCCAACCCGCTTACGAACGCTCGCGCAGAAGCTATGTCCTTGTTGACTGTGAACGTCTTTCTCAATAGTGGTGCTGGCGGAGGCATTGGCTTTGGCTCCTCGTTATTTCCTCTCCTCGGTTTGGGCAATGCTTCTTCACCCTGCCACGGCGCGCCGATCCATTGTGCCTTCCATTCTTTGGGATCGAGCAAACCCATGCTCCAGAAGGCAGGCTCACTCCATTCAGAGACCTTTCCGTCTTTATCCCACGTTCTTACACGCCACCAGCAATCCTGCCTTGACGACAAGGTTTTGCCTGCGTACGGGACGTTAAAGGACTGCGATGAGTTGATTTTTCCACTTGCCCACAGGTCGGCCTCTCCGGCCAGTAGCTTTTCCTTAGATGACGCAACCTGGATCTCGCGCGCGGTTTGAACCTGACCCCGATCGCCTTCCCTGGCAACGTTTATCCAGGATAGTCGGGGATTGCGAACGTCGACCACGGTGGGGTTTTCCAGGTATTCGCATCGCAATCTGGTGGGCAGAAGCTGCGCTTCTGCGGATTGTGCAAACCATACCAGGCACACCAGAACCGATGCGAGGGACAGGAGGGTCGACGATTGGATTCGAATTCTTTTTGCGATCACGACAAGTCTTGGTTAACCTAAGAAAGGTGTTCAAAACGGCGGTCTTATTCAAGGGATTGGGTGCAGGATTCCTGGTGATACCGGGATACCGCAGGAAAGAGCGGCGGGAATCGACGACCTTATTTTCGTCTGCTCATTACATTAAGTAATATGCAGAAATTAGCTCAAAGACCTCAATTTCAATCTGTTACTAATCGCCTTCTACTCGTTTCGCAATGTCTTGGCCGGGTCAGTGTTTGCCGCTTTCAGTGACTCATAGCTTACCGTAACGAGCGCGATCACGAGCGCACACAGTCCCGCGAAGAGGAAGGGGATGACATTGAGCGACGTACGGTACTCAAAGCCTTCCAACCATTTTTGAGATCCATACCAGGCGAGCGGTACCGCGATGACAAATGCTACAAGGACCAGTCTGATGAATTCCTTTGACATCATCCCGGTTATTTGAGAAACCGTCGCGCCCAGCGCTTTGCGTATGCCGATCTCGCGAAGGCGACGCTCCGCCATGAACGACGAGAGTCCATATAGACCGAGGCTGCAGATGATCATTGCGATTACGGAAAAGGAAGTGATGATTCTCGAAATACGTCGGTCTTCCTGATATTGCTCCTGTAAAGCCTGGTCAAGGAAGGTGTATTCAAACGGTGCATCGGAAACATGTTCACGCCATAGGTCTTCAATGCGTGATATCGTTTCGGAGAATCCGGTTGTGTTCAGGCTGGCGATGACAAAATTGTACTGATTGGGGCTTCGTGGGACTTCGAAGAACAGCGGAAAGATCGGTTCCCGGAGTGATACCTGATTGAAGTCTTCCATCACGCCGATAACCTCAAACGTGTAGTGCTGTCCCTGCCAGTCGAAGTGCAGCCGCTCACCAATCATCTCTTCCGGTTTAAGACCAAATTTTTCAGCAGACGTACGATTGACGATCACCCGGTTGTTGGATTCGGCCTCGCGATTATCTTCGAACGATCGGCCTGCAATCATGGGGATGCCCAACAACTCGATATACCCTGCGTCAACAAGATTTCTGCGGTTGAGGATGGCCGTTTCCATGCTGCCGCCGTCCCGATAAAACACCATATCATTAAAAACCTGTGTTCCGGGAGCGTAGCTACCAGCAGATACAGCTGAAACAGAGCTTAGCTGTGAGATTTTGTCTTTCAGTACGGTATACTGTCGCTTCGCCTCCGCGGTGCGCAGAGGGATAATGACCTTGGCGTTCGGATCGAAGCCAAGATCCTTTTCTTCAAGGAATGAAAGCTGACGGGAGATCACGAACACGCCGCACACCAGCACGATCGCGATGACAAACTGAAATACCACAAGCGCCTGGCGCAGTTTTCCCGAAGCGCTTCCGAGGGAGAATTTTCCCTTTAGCACTTCGGCTGGCTTGAATGACGACATGTAGAATGCGGGATAGCTGCCCGCGATGAGTCCTGTTATGATCGTCAGAGCAATTAGCGCGAGGACGAAATACAAGATGTTGTCATTGTTGAGCGAAATGTTTTTTCCTGCCAATTCGTTGAACAGGGGCAGCACGAGTTGCACCATCAGCACGCTGATCACCATGGCGATGGATACGATCACGAGGGCTTCGCCCAGGATCTGTCGGACCAGGTTGCTGCGAAATGCCCCCATCGCTTTTCGAATGCCGATCTCACCTGCACGTTTGGCTGCTTTCGCCGTCGAGAGGTTCATGAAGTTGATACATGCGAGGAGGAGAACAAACAGGGCAATGGAAACGACAATGTATATGTGCGTTATCCTTTGACTCCTGTCTACCGCCGACTTCAGGTAGATATCTTTTATCGGCTCGATAAACAATGACTTGCTGACGCCGAGCGCCCGCATGTCTTCGGCGCCGTATTTAACCAGGACATCATTTATTTTCCGTTCGACCTCTGCTGTTGAGTGCCCGGGTACGAGTTTGATATATGCCCGTACGAAATTCTGTCCCGCCCACTCATTCGCCGCATTGGAATCGGCGCGAATATAATACCC
>DATCLO010000064.1:0-10274 GCA_036563875.1 Cyclobacteriaceae bacterium | reverse complement strand
GTATTGCTTATCAAATTGTTTGGGACTAATCCGATTTAGAGACTGGTGGGGTCTTTTGTTATAATTCCTCACCGCCCTGGCCAGTTCATTTTTGAGCTCCCGGAAGTTCTGAGGATAGTAGTGCCGCAGGTAGGAGTTCTTAATGGTGCCATTTACTCGCTCGGCATTCGGATTTTCATAGGCGGTCTTACCCATGCTGTTTCTGATTTGGTGATGAGTCGTAAGTTCCCTGAACTCTTTACAGTAGTATTGCCCTCCTCCGTCTGAGTGCAGGATCAGCCCAGGCTCGACTTTTCGCCGACCCAACGCCATTCTCAGGGCCGGGATAGTGGTGTTTTCTGTCAGCAGGTTCTCTGATGCACTGTAGCCCACAATGTATCGACTATACAGGTCCATTATGAAAGTCAGGTAATAGTACCGCTCTTCGATTTGGTAGTAGGTTATATCGCTAACCCATACCTGGTTAACACCTGTCAACTCCCTGCCTGCCAGCAGATTTTCAAATCGGGTTACCCCTAAACTATTGGTAGTCCGTGTGAAAGAGCGTTTCCTGACTACCCTGAACCCATTTTCAAAGCAGAACGCCTCGAACTTGTCACGTCCCATGAATCCAGGTTTTATCATGAAATAAAGCTGTCGGGCCCCCAGTTCGGGATGGTCCAGCCGAATCTGCCCGATCAATCTGCGAACTTGTTGAGCCTCATCCATGAAACGCAGGTGACGGTCCAGCCGTTTGTGAAAACCCTGTCTGGTTATCCCTATGGCCCCGTACAGGTGCATCATTTTGATCTTGTGCCTTTCCCGGTTCGACCAGAACCACTCGACCGTCTTGAAGAATATTTTTTTTTGATGTCTATCCCGTACTCCTTCTCAGCCAGCTCGATCATCTTCTCCAGAAAGTCAATTTGGATTTGTTTCTGACCGATCAACCGCTCCATTTCATGAACCTCTTCTCGTAGGCGTTCTATTTTGGCCGTATCGCTCTTTGCCTCAACTACCTGTTTAACTCCTTTCTTACGCATAGCCGAATATCGGTAAATCCACTTGTAAACGGCTGGACTACTTACCTGGTATTCGCGACAGATCTGCGCTACTGTGGTAAGATTCTGCTCGATCTCCTTGACCTTCTTTCGCCTGAAATCCTCACTGAAATAACGTTGAACTCGCCCACCACGAGACATTGACTGATACTTGTCTAAGGTTGCCATTCATCCAAAAATTTGAGTTTACATTTAACCAAATTTTCAGTCAACCTATTTCAGGCGAGGACACGCCGCCGATGAAGGCTACGCCTAATCTATTTAATGTGCGTGTCCAAATCACAATTCACTAATCACTAATCACTAATCGCAAGCTTCTCCACCGATCATCTATACACCACCCTCACCCTATGCTCTCCTGCGCCAACATTTGAGATAACAACATAAATGCTCTCTTCCACCTGCTCAATGGACCCTTCCGCGGGTTGACCATCGACCGTAATGTCGGCACGACTACTTCCCGCAGGCAACAACACCCTCACATCGTAGCGCTTCGGATCTCCCGAGACGCTTAACTCTATTGTCTTCCTCGATGCATTATGAGAGAAATGGTATTTGACGAATTTCTTTGACGGCCCGTACGCTACACTCACTTCAACATCATTCTTGCCGGCCACCAACCATCGCGGCGATAATTCGACAGCATCGAATAACTGTCCCTTATCGACAACGCCGGCGAGACCTTCTATCAGCGCGCTCATCACCGCAGCCTGACCCCAGTTATCCGGAATGCCTTCGTCAACTGTGCCATCGGGTTTGTAAGCGACAGGAAGATCACCCTTGTGCTTTCGTATCAGCGCCAGCGTGCGGTTCAGAATGTCTACGCCATATTCTTCCATCCCGTGCTGCAGTGCTGCCTTTGCGAGTTCACCGCCGACGATAGTGTTAACACCTCCATTCATGTACGAACCAGGCTGGTAGTCTGCAAAATGAGGACGCACCGGCGGATAAATGCCAAACCACTCGGCGAAAGAATTGAGCTCGTTCTTGCCTTTCAGTTCCTGATAGGTCTTCAGAATAGAGACGGCCATGTCGTGCGTTGGAAGACCGCGGTTGATATCGTAGGGATTGGACAAGCTAAGCGTGTTCGTTTGATCGATGTGAAGATATTCCGGTAGGGGATCATCAGGTACAAAGTGCGCGTAGTACTTGCCGTTCCAGCACAACGCGTTGGTTCGGGTTCTGAACAGGTCGGCCTGCAGTTGCCACACGCGCGACTTTACCGTATCCCCAACTGACGCGAACATTTCAGAAAGTTGCCTGCACGCCGCGTACATCCCGCTGTTGTCGCCATGCATGATCCCCATCGGTGTGTTTTCATCGATATCGAAAATGCCCTTCTGCACGTCGTTGCCCTGTCGGGTGTACTCTTCCCGCGTGGTAGGCAGCTGCATGAAATCCCACGTATCGAGCGTGTAGCCCCGCTTGACCAACTGGTGTTTTGACGACCAGCGCAGCGGATCGCTCATGGCATACTGCATGCCATGTTCAAGGTCATCAAGCCACTCGCGAACGTAATTATTGTCCCCGGTAGCCTGCCAGATGTAATACGCACCTTCAACCATGAGATACTCGAGGTCAGCCTCTACGGGCAAGCGATGCATCTGTATGTTTTCACTCGCGTAAATGTGCCAGTATCGTTTGTCGAACAGATTCATCCGATGGGCAATCGGACTGTTAAGCGGATAGTAATAGTCGAAATAGAGGCCTTCGTCTGTCTGGGATTCCATAAACGCTTCCCAGAAGCTTGCGATTTCCGGCGAGAAATATTTCATCGCTTTCATCACGTGAACATGGTCGCGTATCCAGGGTACAAACTGGTTGCGCTCCTTGCCGCGAAGGTTGACTTTCTTCACAAAGTGCGACTTCAACAACAAATCTTTCAGTGCATCAAACAACTCCTTGTATTCACCGGCGCCTTTTCCAATTTCCGTCTGCGGTTGGGCACAAATCGGCGCAACGAAAAGAAGTACAGCAAAAGCAAAAGGGATTGCGTATCTCATGGTTCGCGTATTTTCGGCACATCGAAAGTAGTGTGATTCCCTGGAAGTTCCATCCCGCCCCATAATGTGTTTGGGTGTTTACGTGCTTAAGTGTTTACGTTGTTTGGACATAAAATCGAAAATCGCCAATCGCTAATAGCTAATCGCAAATCCATCGTAACTTTCTCCAACGCTCCAATTTTCACCGCTCATGGAACTCCTGATCATTCTCATCCTGATACTCGTCAATGGCTTTTTCTCCATGTCCGAAATCTCCGTCGTTTCTGCGCGTAAAGTGCGGCTGGAGGCAGCTTCGCGGAAAGGGAGTCGTGGTGCAAATACGGCTCTGGAGCTGGCAACGGCGCCAGGACGCTTTCTTTCCACCGTGCAGATCGGGATCACTCTCGTTGGCCTGCTGACGGGTATCTATAGCGGCGAGACTATCACAAATGACGTAGAAGCCTGGCTGGAACAATTCGCGTTCGTGCGCTCCGTCGCCGATGAACTGGCCGTCGCCATCGTCCTTCTCGCGATCACATTCTGCACGCTGATACTGGGTGAACTTGTACCTAAGCGAATCGGACTGTCGAATCCCGAAGGTATCGCCATGAAGGTCGCGTTGCTGATGAAATACCTTTCGCTGATTATGTACCCGATCGTGTGGGTACTCACTCGGGTGTCCGATCTCATCCTTCGCATCGCCGGTATCAAAGCCAAACCGCAACGTACCATCACGGAAGAGGAAATCAAGGCCATCGTCCAGCAGGGAACAAGAGAAGGAGAGGTTCAGAAAGTAGAACAGGATATCGTCGAGCGCGTATTCTCACTTGGCGACAGAACGATCGGTTCACTGATGACGATGCGAAGCGATCTGGTGTTCATCAATATCAAGGACGATTTCAATGCCATCCGGGAAACGATCAACCGAGAACTGCATCGTATTTACCCGGTATATGACCGCGATAAAGACCACATCGTCGGTGTGGTTACCCTCACAGACCTGTTTGGATTCGTGCTGTCTGAAGGCCGCGACCTGAAGACCATCGTCAAGCCTGCTCACTTTCTGGTGGAGACAACCTCAGCGTATGTTGCCCTCGATCGCTTCAAAACTTCAAAGGTATACTACGCCCTCGTCACGAATGAATATGGATTCGTGCTGGGGATGGTCACGATAGACGATATTCTCCAGGCCCTGGTGGGCGATGTATCCGAGTTCCATGCGGAGGACTACCCCATCACACAACGCACTGACGGCTCCTGGCTTGTTGATGGGCAGTATCCCCTCGCCGAATTCATCCTGTACTTCGACATCGAAGGTGCGCCAATTCCAACGGACGTCAATACGATTGGCGGTCTCATCCTCAACGAACTCAACCACATTCCCACAGCCGGCGAAAAAATTCAGTGGAACGGTTTAGAACTAGAAGTTGTGGATATGGATAATGTTAAGATTGACAAGATTTTGGTGAGGCGACTAACGAACCCGTGAGTTCGTAAATCTGAAGATAAGTCGTTCACTGAGCTTGTCGCCTTTTGATAAATTTCACAGCCTCGTACCAGAGCGCCGACACTGCTCCGACGACAACGCACAAAAGAATTTCAGTACCGGAAAGGATGCCGAATCCAAAGAAGGCTCTGAATGAAGGTACTATCAGGATTAGTATCGTGATCAGTGTGGTTATAGCGATGATGCCGCGGATAAGTGGATTCTTGTATCCCACTGTGGTAATTACGGAATGATAGAATGACCGATTTACGAGTGTGAGAAAAACATTGGCAGACACGAGTGTGGTGAATACTATAGCGCGCGTAGTGTCTTGAGCGCCTGTCGCATAATGACCATACTGGTACATCGCAAGAACCGCGGCAGTAATGACAAGGCCCTGAATGATGCTCGTCGCCAGCTCCCGCACATTGAAAAATGTGTTACTGAATGGTCGTGGCTTTTGTTGCATGGTGTTTGGCTCCATCGGTTCGTTCTCGTAGATGATGGAGCACGTGGGTCCCATGATCAACTCCAGAAAAATTACGTGGATAGGTAAGAATATGGCCGGGTAAGCCCAACCCAATACCAGAGGGATGAATACCGTAAGGATAATTGGAATATGAATGGAGATGATGTATTGAATCGCCTTCTTCAGGTTTGCATAAATCCTGCGGCCCATCGCAATAGCATCCACCATTCCCCCAAGATCATCGTTGGTGAGGATGAGCGACGACGCCTCCTTCGCTGTCTCCGACCCTTTCTTTCCCATGGCTACGCCGATGTGCGCAGCCTTTAGTGCCGGTGCGTCATTCACGCCATCGCCCGTCATCGCGACAATTTCACCGTCCTTTTTTAACGCGTTTAAAATTCTGAGCTTGGCTTCAGGGAACATGCGCGTAAAAATGTTCACCGATCGAACGCGTTCCGTGAGCGCGTCATCACTGAGGGCAGCCAGTTCCTTTCCATCGAGCGTTTGATCTGCGCCGCGAAATCCGACTTGCTTTGCAATCGTGGAGGTTGTGACCGCGTTGTCGCCGGTGACAATCTTCACCTTGATTCCCGCGTCATAGAATGCATTAAAAACTTTGTCAATGTTCGGCTTTGGAGGATCGTAAAAAGCGACGAGTCCCAGTACCCTGACCGGAAACGTCGCCTGATCCTTAGGGAAGTCATCGCCTCTAAGCGTTCCTTCAGCCACACCCAGTACGCGAAAGCCCTGTTGTGAAAAGTGTCGTAAAGCGTCGTCCCATTGCTTTCGTGCCTGAGGGGAAAATCCTGCCCTGTCCGCGAGTGCCTCCGGCGCACCCTTGACTGCGATGATTCGCCTCCCCTCCTTTCCCTCGAAGATGTGCGTCATCACGGGTGGCTTTCCGCCCAGCGGATATTCATGGATCATTTGAAAATCGGGGCGCTTATCGCTGGGAGCAAATCCTGCATACGTCGCGTGTAACGCCTTCTCCATGGGATCGAAAGGAATTGGCTCACTTGCCCACATGGCCATCTCGATCAGCTTCTGCTCTTCCTCGTGAAAGTCGCCAACATTTGCGATCCGGCCGGTTGACACCACATAGGTTCCGGCAAGTTCCATCCGGTTTTCGGTTATTGTTCCGGTCTTGTCAGCGCAGATTACTGTGGCACTTCCAAGGGTTTCTACGGTGGAGATTTTTTTGACAATGACTCCACGCTGCGACAAACGCCATGCCCCCAGCGCCATGAAGGTGGTAAACGCGACGGGTATTTCTTCCGGCAGGATGCTCATGGCGAGGGTCAGCGCCTTCAGCAGGCTATCCATCAGATCGCGCGAATCGAAAAAGTTGATGGCCCAGACGATCAGGAAGACGACAATGCCGATGAGTGCCATCTTCTTCACAAATGAGTCGATCTGAATCTGCAACGGAGTTCGCTCGCGCTCTATCGTCTCGAGGCTCTTCCCTATTCGGCCCAGCCTGGTGTTTACTCCGATTTCTGTGACACGGCAAACGGCAAGACCTCCCACAACGCTCGTGCCCTGATACACTTTGTTGTCCGCGTCTGTCGCGCTCTTGCTCACCGGGAAAGACTCGCCCGTGAGAATTGACTCGTCGATAAGGAAGTCGTGCGCTTGAACAATGACACCATCTGCAGGGATTGCACTTCCTTCCTCAACCATCATAAAGTCGCCAACCACCAGTTCTTCCTTGGGCACGATCTGAACCGTCCCATCGCGGATCACCCGGCACTTGGGTTGAGTGAGGCTTTGCAGCGCCTCCAATGCGTTGCGTGAGCGGGTTTCCTGAAAAAGCGAAATGCCGGATACGATTATGATCGCGAAAATCATGAACAGGGCATCCCCTACTTCACCGCTGAGAAAATAGATGACGACAGCGGCCAGAAGCAGGATGACCATTGGCTCCAGGAAGATGTCGCGAACGATATCGAAAAAAGGATGGCGTCTCTTGCCAAGCTCATTGCGACCGTACCGCGATCTTGACTCCTCCACTTCACGCGCGGAGAGTCCCTTTATGCCGAATGTTGAATGGGAAGTCATTATCCAAGCCTTTGTTCGCGTAAAAACTTGCTTGATCGGATCAGAGGGATTTCATGATTGGTACCGAAGGTAGTCCATTTCTCAGACCAATCTAAAATCGCCAATCAAAATCCTAAACCCCTATATGCTCCTATGTTTCCTATGTGCCCTATGTGTTTCAAAAAAACCACCTATAATCACAAATCAAAACTCACAATCAAATTCAACTTATATATCTTACGGCCGCGCCCTACTAGCCATGACTGAGCTCATCGTCCTTTCGCTCGCCGCCCTCGGCACTTCGTTATTGACGTTCTTCTCTGGCTTTGGGCTGGGTACCATACTCATGCCCGTGTTTGCCATCTTTTTTCCGGTCGACCTGGCCATAGCGCTGACGGGTGTCGTCCACTTCCTCAACAATCTGTTCAAGCTTTCACTGGTGGGCCTAAAGGCTGACAAACAAACAGTGATCCGCTTTGGCATACCTGCCTTTCTTGCTGCCATCGCCGGTGCCTATGTATTGGTTCAGGTAAGCGACCTGGATCCCCTACACGAATACACGATTAATGACAAGGTTTATGCGATCACGCCAGTGAAACTCATTGTTGCGGTATTGCTGATTTTCTTCGCCCTGATGGAGGTGATCCCCAGGTACAAGAACCTTCAGTTCGGTAAAGATAAGCTCATCGTAGGAGGATTGTTGAGCGGCTTTTTCGGGGGACTCTCGGGTCACCAGGGAGCGTTGCGCAGCGCCTTTCTCATTAAGAGTAATCTCAGCAAGGAGGCTTTCATTGCGACCGGCATTGTCATCGCGTGTATTGTCGACTTCTCCCGGCTCGGAGTCTACTATGCTAGTCTTTCCAAAGGTGTTCTCACTGAAAATCTCACGCTAATCCTGGCCGCCACCCTTTCGGCCTTCGCCGGCGCATACCTCGGAAGTATGCTCTTGAAGAAGGTAACTATGCGCGTGGTTCAGATCATCGTTACCCTGATGTTGGTAGTGCTGGCGGTGGGTCTGGGCTTAGGGATCGTCTGAACGGTGATTCGTAGGATTGAGGTTTAGACAACTCATCCGCTTCCCCCGACAGTTCAGTAACACAAATTTCCCCGGCTAGTCCGTCTTGCAAATCTTTGGCAAAAAACGGTACGGCATGACCATAAAGTATCTGTCCTTATTGATCCTTTTCCTGGGACCCCTCTTCACCGTTGCGCAAACCCTGGTTACCGGCGTAGTCACGGATAACAACAACCAGCCCGTACCGCTGGCCAACGTGTTCCTGGAAGGAACGTATGACGGCGGGATGTCGGACGACAAGGGTGCATTCTCATTCGAAACCGAAGAAACAGGTGCACATACCCTGGTCGTCCGTGTGATTGGGTATAGGGAATTTCGCAAAGAAGTCGTGCTCTCCGGACAATCCGTTTATGTCGAGGTACGACTCGTCGAAGAGATCAGCCAACTGAATGCAGTCACAATCTCAGCAAGTGCATTTACTGCCAGTGACGAATCCCGAAGGACAGTGTTCCGCGCACTCGACATTGCAACCACCGCAGGCGCAACGGCCGACATCGCTGGCGCGCTCAATACCCTTCCCGGAACGCAAAAGGTGGGAGAAACCGGGAGATTGTTCGTGCGCGGCGGCGACGGCGAAGAAGCCAAGACATTCATCGACGGCATGCTGGTGCTCGATGCCTACAATGCTTCCGCACCCAACACACCTTCCCGCAGCAGATTTCTGCCCTTCATGTTCAAGGGAACAAGCTTCAGCACAGGAGGGTACTCCGCTGAGTTTGGTCAGGCACTGTCGTCAGTGCTGGCACTTGACTCCAAAGACGAAACAGAACGCACGCGCACCGACCTTGCCCTGCTCTCTGTCGGTGGCGACATCACGCACACACAGGCCTGGGAAGGTGGCTCAGCCGCCGCAAAGATTGAGTACACCAATGTTCGCCCGTATGTCAACTGGGTTAAGCAGGACATCGATTGGAAAAACGCTCCGCTATCGATCGCCGGAATCGGTTCATTCCGTCAGCGCCTGACAAAGACAGGCATGCTGAAAGTCTACGCAAACTTCAACAATTCCGATTTTGCTCTGATCGATCATGGCATCGATGATCCCTTGCAAACGCGACTGCTAAGCCAGGACAACAGGTACGCATATGTCAACGCATCGTACAAGGATGCACTGAACGACAACTGGACCATTCGGGGTGGCGTGGCTTACACGAACCTTAAGGATGACTTTAATGCAGCCCAGGACAAGATCCGCGAAAGCGAAAGAGGAGCACACTTCAAAACCGTAATTGAAGGATCAGTTCACAACCAGGTTGAATTACGCACGGGCGTTGAGTTCTTTGTGCGATGCTATGACTATAACTTTACTCCTGGGACAGGCGACGCTTTCACGACGCAGTTCGAAGAGAACCTTGCATCCCTGTTTGCCGAGGCCGACTTATACGCCAGCAATAGTTTCGTGACGCGCGCAGGCGTACGGCTCGAGCACAATAGTCTCACAGACCAGGTATCGGTAGATCCGCGTGTGTCGCTTGCCCACAAGGCTGGCGAGCATGGACAAGTATCTCTGGCCTGGGGAAAATTCAGGCAGACGATTAGGAATGAGTGGCTGCGACAGCAATCTGGTTTGAACCCCGAACGCGCATCTCACTTTATCGTGAGTTATCAACGCATTGAAGACAACAAAACGCTGCGGATTGAAGCCTACCATAAACAGTATGACGATCTTGTAAAGATCAGGGACGGCGTCATAACCAACGACGGCAGCGGCTATGCACGGGGATTGGAATTCTTCTGGAGAGATAACCATTCAATCGAAAGGCTCGACTACTGGATATCTTACTCCTATCTCGATACGGAGCGCGATTACCTCGACTTTCCCGTAAAGGCCACTCCCACATTTGCCTCAAAGCACAACTTCTCGGTCGTGGGCAAATACTTCATGCCGAAGCTGAAAAGTCAGGTGGGTGCTACCTGGTCGTTCACCAGCGGCAGACCGTATAACAATCCCAACGAACCCGTGTTTAACGGTGGCAGAACGCCCTCCTACATCGACCTGAGTTTCAATTGGAGCTATCTCCCGAGACCATATATAATCGTGTACTTCTCGTGCACGAACGTGCTGGGCCGCGACAACATCTTCGGCTACGAATACGGCTCATCACTTAACGAGGCTGGCCTCTACAACAGCAGGGCGATACGTCAGCCGGCACCACGTTTCCTCTTCCTAGGCATCTTCTACACC
>DATCLO010000063.1:0-7930 GCA_036563875.1 Cyclobacteriaceae bacterium | reverse complement strand
CAAGGTCAGGAATGCTTTCGTATAGCACTTCAGACGTCACAGGGTCTTTTTTAAAGTTCTTGATACCGTATCACTGGAATGAGTCAGCCGTCGCTACGTGCAAGTATGCAAAACGCTTCCTGCAAATCAACTCTTACGACTTTTCATTCCAGATAACGTTCGCTAGCGGTGAGGGTGAGAGGTCCCTCGATGCAAGCTAAAATACAATATAGATCAATTATAGGCAATAGGAGGTCCGTTATAATCTTGCCTCCTGCCTAACTGCCAATCCCAATTACATCCGGTGCAGACCATTGCATACTTCGTATTGCCTATTGCCAACTGCCAACTGGAAATTCCTGGCTGATATACGCCCGTGCTGCCCAGGCTTCGTGGATCTCCATAGGATCCACGTCGTACGGCTCATATTTTGTATTGTCAGAAACCAATGACAGCACGCCCTGATCGCGGATGTGATTGTATACACGTTTATATACAATGCCTTCATTCCGCGTTACCAGCACGTAAGTCTTGCCATCCTTGAGCTCACTCAGACGTTCCAGCTTTTCTCCGATAACGATCGTGCCGGAAGGCAGTGGTAGCATACTGTCGCCCGTGATCTCGAACGCGCGGAAGTTTCCCTTGCCGAGAAAGGGAAGGGTTATGTGAGGAAGCTCATTTACATACTCGTCGTCAGGAAACCCCTTTTGATAACCAGCTGCCGCCCGCACCGGTACAAGCGGGATTTTCCCTGATTCATCGTCCCTCGCAATTTTGACTCGGGTACCACTTCGCAGCAGGTCGTCAACACGGGTACCCGCCATATCGGCCAGTCCCAGGAGGAACTGGTAGCTCGGCATAGCCCTACCTTCCTCGTATGCGCCCAACGAGGCCCTTGTAACACCTAATTTTTCTGCCAGTGCCGCCTGTGTAAGTCCGAGGTCGCGCCGGATTTGCCTGATTTTTTCGTTAAGATTCACCTAACTTTTTTAGCACAACGCCTCTTATGGTGCCAAAATCAGCATAATTCCTGATATGCGCAAGAATTGTGTTAAAAAAATTAGCAATTGATTTGCTAAATATATTAGCAGTCTACTACCTTTGAAACCCGCCGCACAAAAAACGCTGCAAATGCAGGTGTCTACAGCCGATAGGATCAAGGACCTTCGAGCGCATATTATGCGACTGGAAGGCTTTAGGCCTGCCTCCGGAAGCTGGCCCGGCACAGGTACAAGCTCTTTTCCCTGGCAATCTTTTCCGGTAGGCGCGGTGCACGAACTCCTGTGTAGCGAAATGACAGATCTGTCTCCCACAGCAGGATTTATTGCAGGACTGCTCTCACACCTTAATGGTAATAAAGATGTCATATTATGGATCAGCGCTTCGCGAAACCTGTTTCCTTCGGCACTCGCTCCATTTGGCCTTAGACCGGACTGCGTCATTTTTCTCGATGCAGTACGGGAACGCGACGTAGCCTGGGCAATGGAGGAAGCTTTGAAATGTCCGGCACTCTCCGCAGTGGTGGGAGAGATTCGTGACCTTGACTTCACGGCGTCGAGACGTCTTCAACTCGCGGTGGAAAAAAGTTGTGTTACCGGGTTTGTCATTCGGAAGAATCCCCGCACAATTACCACGACGGCCTGTGTTTCGCGATGGAGGATAACCTCACTACCCAGTGCTTCAGACGATCAACTGCCGGGACTCGGATTTCCAGTGTGGAAGGTCGAACTTCTTAAGATGAGAAATGGTCAACCGGGATGCTGGATTGTCCGGTGGATGAATGAACAGTTTATAGAGGAGCGATCGCACGTTGCAGCGGCGCTTGGGGAAAGAAAGGCGGTATGAGATGGCTGCACGTTATGTTTCGATATGGTTCCGTTACCTGAAAACGGATTGGTGCTCGCTTGACAGGCCACACCTGAAGACTGTGCCCTTTGTGCTTCGGGCCCCTTCTCATGGAAGAATGGTTATCGTTGCGACCAACGAATATGCACGAGCTAAGGGAATACGTATCGGCGATGTGCTGGCTGATGCGCGTGCTCTCGTACCGGGGCTCGAGGTTCTTGATGATGTGCCCGGCGTATGGGACAAGCTGTTGCGTCGGCTTGCGGAGTGGTGTATTCGCTTTACACCCATTGTTGCTGTTGATCCGCCTGATGGCTTGTTGCTTGATGCAACCGGATGCGCACACTTGTGGGGAGGTGAAGGGCAGTATCTGGCGGCAATTCAGAATGGACTCCTTAATAAAGGATATGATGTTCGCGTTGGCATGGCCGAGACTCCGCTTGTCGCCTGGGGTGTAGCGCGGTACGCTGTCAGCACGCTCGTTCCTGCTGGACAAAATACGGAGGCGCTGCTGGCTCTCCCTGTCGAGGCATTGCGACTTGAGTTCGAAATAGCGGATCGATTGAGACGACTGGGACTACACAAAGTCCGACAGTTCATATCAATTCCGAGGCCTTCTCTCAGGAGAAGGTTCGGTACGGAGTTCCTTCGCCAGCTGGATTTGGCGCTCGGCCGTGAGTCGGTTCCCCTGGAGCCGGTAATACCCATTGAACCGTATCGCGAACAGCTTCCCTGTCTTGAACCCGTACTCACGCTGCCTGGAATCGAAATCGTTTTGCGTGAGTTGCTCGACCGGCTGTGTACCCGGTTGGAGAAAGAGCAGAAGGGTCTTCGAACCGCAGTTTTCAAAGGCTATCGGGTGGATGGTAAGTGGGTACAAATAGAAATCGCAACAAGCATGGCGACGCGTAACAGGGATCATGTGTTCAACCTGTTTGCATTGAGGTTTTCATCACTTGAACCGGGTATGGGCATTGAACTTTTCATACTCGAGGCGCCAAAGGTTGAACCATACGCTCCCCAACAGGAAAAAATGTGGGATTCGTCGGGTGGACTTGACGATGTCCGCCTCGCAGAGCTCATCGATAGGCTGGGCAACCGTGTTGGTGCGTCGCGAATTCGCCGCTATCTCCCGGATGAGCATCATTGGCCCGAGCGTTCGATAAAGCTTGCCACCTCATTGCAGGAAAAACCTATGACCACGTGGCCCTCAGACAAACCAAGACCCCTGCAACTGCTGGATCCGCCTGAACGAATAGAAGTAACAGCTCCAATTCCGGACTATCCGCCCATGCTTTTTCGCTACAGCGGAAAACTCCACCAGGTAACACGGGCTGATGGCCCGGAGCGCATCGAACGTGAATGGTGGATAGAGAAAGGACGACACCGCGATTACTACTGCGTTGAGGATGAAGATGGCCATCGCTACTGGCTCTTCCGACTCGGTCATTACGACGACGAACAGTCAAGTGAATGGTTCATGCACGGATTCTTTGCCTGAAAAATTATGCAAGAGGACAGTCTCCGATATACCGAGCTGCAGGTCACGACCAATTTCAGCTTTCTGCGCGGTGCTTCCCATCCGGAGGAACTCATCGGTGAGGCTGCATCGCTCGGATATACTTCTATCGCGGTAACAGATCGCAATACACTTGCGGGAATAGTTCGGGCACACACAGCGGCAAAGAAGTTGGGAATAAGATTGATTCCGGGATGCCGACTGGATTTAGTGGACGGTCCATCCTTACTGATGTATCCAACGAACCTGCCTGCGTACTCGCGCCTTACGAATCTACTCACTACCGGTAATCTCCGCACTGAAAAGGGGAAGTGTGAGTTGTACTGCAACGACGTCTATGCACACGCCAAGGGATCGAAGTTTATTGTAGTGCCGCCTGATCTCAACAGAATGTTTGAATTTGATCAATCATTTGTAAACACGGTCAAAGAATATCGTGATGTCTTTGGCGATCATCTTTCTATAGCTGCCAGCAGGTTGTATAACGGCAATGATGCTAAACGATTGTTTAGAATTCATCAACTGTGTCGACAGCTTGGAGTTGGCATGGTTGCAACGAACGATGTCCACTACCATAATCCCCAGCGGCGTGAGCTTCAGGACATCGTTACGTGTGTACGGGAAAAATGCACAATCCATGCTGCGGGTTTCCGTCTGCACGCCAACGCCGAAAGACATCTCAAACCTGAGCAAGAAATGATTCGTCTCTTCAGACAGTATCCTGAAGCCATCAATGAAACACAAGCCATTGTCTCAGCTTGTAGTTTTTCTATGGATCAGCTGAAGTACCAATATCCAAGGGAGGTTACACCCGAAGGTCGTACTCCTCAGGAGGAACTCGTGTACCTCACGTGGCAGGGAGCGAAACAAATCTTTGGAGAAAATATTCCTGAGAAGGTTAAGTCGAATATCGAGTATGAACTCAAGTTCATAGAAGAAATGAACTATGCGGAGTACTTTCTTACGGTCTACGACATTGTGCGGTATGCCCGTGAGAACAAGATCCTGTGTCAGGGTAGGGGATCCGCGGCAAACTCAACGGTATGTTATTGTCTCGGTATCACCTCCGTTGATCCTTCAAAATTCGATTTGCTATTTGAGCGATTCATTTCTTCGGCGCGCAACGAACCACCCGACATTGATGTGGACTTCGAACATGAACGTCGCGAAGAAGTGATGCAATACATCTATAACAAGTACGGCCGCGATCGCGCTGCAGTCGTAGCCACGGTTACACAACTGCATCACAGGGGAGCAATTCGGGATGTAGGCAAGGCGATGGGGTTGTCGGTGGACACAATTAATCGCCTTTCGGGGCTAATCTGGGATTTTAATGACGAAGGCTTCGACAGGGAACGCATCATCAGCCAGGGGATTAATCCGGATGATCCTGTGATTTACAAGGTGCTGAAACTCACAGAACAGTTCATGGGATTTCCGCGCCAGCTCGGACAGCATACCGGAGGGTTCGTCATCACGGACGGTAAGCTGTCGGACCTCTGCCCGATCGTCAATGCGCGAATGGAAGACCGGACCAACATCGAGTGGAACAAGGACGACATCGATGCGCTGGGATTCATGAAGATCGATGTGCTGGCGCTGGGAATGCTCACGTGCATCCGAAAGGCGTTCGATCTGGCGAAGAAGCATTACGGACTTGATCTCACACTGGCGAATATTCCCCAGGATGATCCGGCGGTTTATGAGATGATCAGCCGTGCCGACACGATTGGCGTGTTCCAGATTGAAAGTCGCGCACAGATGTCGATGCTCCCGCGACTGAAGCCGAAGACATTTTATGATCTGGTTATTGAAGTTGCTATTGTAAGACCGGGCCCTATCCAGGGCGATATGGTGCATCCTTACTTGCGTCGTCGCAATGGTGAGGAGCCTGTTGAATTTCCGTCAAAGGAGCTTGAAGATATCCTCGGACGGACACTAGGTGTTCCCCTGTTCCAGGAACAGGCTATGAAGATTGCCATTGTTGCGGCTGGTTTTTCGCCCGCTGAAGCCGATCAGCTTCGGAGGAGTATGGCAACTTTTAAGGTGAACGGGAAGGTATCTCATTTCCGCGACAAGCTGATCAATGGGATGACGGCGAACGGATACAGTCGTGAGTATGCAGAAAGAGTATTCCGACAATTGGAGGGATTTGGAAGTTATGGTTTTCCTGAGAGTCATGCCGTGAGCTTTGCCTTGCTGGTGTATGTTTCGTCGTGGCTTAAATGTTACTATCCGGATGTGTTTGCCTGTGCTTTGCTCAACAGTCAGCCCATGGGATTTTATCATCCTGCGCAGATTGTTGGCGATGCGCGCAAGCACGGCGTAGAAGTCCGCTCGGTGGATGTGAACTACTCTGGCTGGGATTATACGCTTGAGGAGAAATCGGGTAAGTACTGTGCGTTAAGGTTGGGTTTCCGACAAGTGAAGGGATTACGTGAGGAGGACATGAAGCGGCTGGTGGAATGCAGGGGAGGAGGGTATCGATCCGTTCAGGAACTCCGCGATGTGGGCATGACCGAAGCAATTCTGGAGCGATTGGCTGATGCGGATGCTTTTCGATCGATGGGCTTTGACCGTCGTGAAGCGTTGTGGAAAGTATCGACGAAGGATTATCAGAAGGATTCTGTATTCGTGGCGGAGGAAGTGAAGCATGATCTTGAGGAGAAAGTTGACCTTCCACGGATGACTTTGTCAGAGCATGTTGTACACGACTATCACGCGTTGTCAATGTCAGTAAAGGCCCATCCGGTGTCGTTCATTCGTGAGGCACTTGACTCATTGCGTGTGACGCCCGCAAATCAGTTGAAGAACATCAGACATGGTGAACGTGTCAGAGCCGCGGGACTCGTGCTTGTTCGTCAACGTCCCGGTACTGCCAAGGGAGTGTGTTTCATTACAATTGAGGATGAGACGGGTTCTGCTAACCTGGTTGTATTTCCGGATAAGTTTGATGAGTACAGAAAGGAGATCATACAATCACGTTTGTTGATGGTGCAAGGCAAGCTTCAGAAGGAAGGAGAGGTGATTCACGTTATGGCGGAGCGGTGTTTTAATGTTTCAGGGTTGTTGCAGCGGTTGGTGCCCGAGGAGGAAGAGGTTGGAACTGTGGGTACTACTTTTCGTGCGGATGAGACTACTTCAAGACCGGATGAACGGGCTGTGCACCCGCGGAATGTAGTTCAGCTAAGGATATTTCCTGAGGGGAGGAATTTCAGGTAGTCTGAACCGGGATTGTTAAGATGGTTGATCCTGATCCTATTTATCCTAATGCGTAAATTCAGCTTCTTCCAATCCCAATTCAGACTTCATATATTCGCTTGCAATGGGACGCACCAGGCAATCCATATCCAAGTATTTGTATGATTTTCTTTTAGAAGGTCGTCACTGGTGGCGACTTGGGCCGATAGTTGGCTATCTTGTACTGTTGATACTGGTTGGCCTGTTCTGGGCGTACGTCCATCGACACTACGTGCTTCATAAACTTTCTCCCTTTCGTTCGCTGGAAAACAAAATAGCGGTCGATGACATTATGATCGAGGATTGGACGAATCGTGCATGCGATGGTGAACTGTATTTGGTTGATACAGCAACAGGTGCGATAAGACAACTGACATATGATGATTTTTCGGATAGTCGCCCGGCGATATCCAAGTCTGAAAATAGAGTGTACTTTCTGAGCAACAGGCCGATTGATGGGAGCCAATATCCAAGTGGTCGACATCGGCTGTTCTACTTGGATATGCTGAATGGAGAGATCCATTCGACTGAGCCTGAGTTCCGGCACATCTTTAAATCCGAGGCGTCAAAAATTCAAGATTATGTCATTTCCGGAGATTTGATGGCACTGGTTGAGGACTACGACATAACCAGACTCTATTTGATCGATTTGAAGAGGAAGGTACTCCTAAATCAGTGGGAGGTCTCAGCGCCTGCGAGAATAATCCGCTTTGAAAACGAACGAATAGTAACCCAACAGAATGATAGGACACTGGAGTACTTGACGGCTTCTGTTTGTGATAGTGTTTTCGTGGCGGTTGATCAAAGCCCGGAATATCGCGATGGAGTAAACGGCCTCATGGAGTATTTCGGTCGGCACCTGTTACCCGTGATTATAGATTGCGCCGGTGAGGACAGGACCTTAACAACACGAATGGAAATATTCCTGATTATTAATCCTGAAGGAAAAGTCGTCGATGCCCAACTGTCAGATCATCATCTAAAGGTGGATTGCGTAGTACTGCTCAGGAAGCAGCTTCTTACCATGAGCGGTTGGAAACCAGCATATCGCAATGGCGAACCCGTGTGCTCTCAATACGGGTGGTTTGTGCGGGGTATCAAATGGAATTGAAATGGAGCCACAATGTTTATCCCTTATTCAAGAATCGCCACGCTTTCCATCCTGAGAATCTCCAAATCCGAGTTCCGATAAAAACTTTCAATAATTATTGAAAGTTCGATAACTTTATCCTACCTTTGCCGTATATACAGGTGAAATGAAGCTCTCCGAAGCAAAAAGTCAGTTTATTCAGGCCTGGGGTACCCTGGGATCCAAATGGGGGATAAACCGGACCATGGCCCAGCTTC
>DATCLO010000062.1:0-6757 GCA_036563875.1 Cyclobacteriaceae bacterium | reverse complement strand
GTCCTGTACCGCATCCACGTGTAACTACCGCCTCTGTTGACACAGCGCGGCAGGAGGCTTCCGACATGGCACCCATCGCCAACTCACCGACAATTGCAGGTATCGGCATATCCAGGCAACGAGAAAGAAGTGCTCCTCTTGCAAGATGGGTTCTGGAGTTACCAGCAATTGTCGATATGGACCCATTTGAGATCACTGAAGCATTTGATTCTGCGATGCAAGCGAACGCTATTGGGAAACAGTTAGAGGAACGGCCCCAGAAAAAGGAGAAACCACAGCTGTTCCCAACGTCGTTCGATTTGTACGCGACAGTTACGCCTACGCTTGGCTACCAGCGTATTTTGTCAAACACTTCGGATAACATTTTTATCGAGAGTATTCAACCGGTGCCCGCCTTTTCGAAAGGCCGCCTTGGAATCAGACTGGAAGTGGGTCTTGAAACTCTTGGATCGAAAAAATGGAAGGCATTCGGGGGAGTTGTCTATTTCCAGCGGCATCAGGCTTTTAACTACAGGGAACGACGTGTGGACAGCCTCATCTCAGTGCCGGGATCGTCGGGTGATCCAACGCTTGAGCCGACTTTTTTGCTTGTGCCGGGATCGGTGGACTATACCGTCAGGAACATTGGATTGCATTTCGGATTGTCGCGTCGGCTGTGGGAAAAGAGGGGTTCATTGAGGGAATCGGAAGTTGAACTCTATTCCGAACGCTTGTCGGGATGGTCGAAAAGAAAATTCTTGCATGAGATCGGCGGAGGCATCGAGTTGCAAAAATCCCTTCAAAACCGAGGCCTGGCCTCAGCAGCCGAGAACTTCTGGAACCCGTCACTGTACGCTCTTGTCAACGTGTACTATCGCATTCAGTATCCACGCACGGGCAGGCTGCGAGCGTTACTGCAGCCAACATTGAATTACTCATTCTACTCTACCCGGGACGTGAACGTGCCCTTTTACGTGAGACCCTATGGTTTTGGATTGAGTCTTGGTTGTCGATATCACCTATGATTTGATCATGTGTACCGATTCATCATGCAGTTGAACTTTCATGCAGCGTTTTTGCAATGCTCATAGTCCTACATAGTAGAACCCCACCAAAAAAATGAAGGCCACAGTATTTTCACGGCTCGCAGCACACATGCTTACCGTGCTGTTTTGTGTACTTGTGATGGAGTCTTGCGATGATGAAGAAACTTCTATCGTTACGATTTCCTTCGAGGAAGAATTTCAGACGATCAATGAAGGCGAGGAAGCGACAATCCGCCTTTCTTTTGACCACCCCGCAGCAGCCAACGGCGAGATTAAGTTGATGGTCGAGACAGATGCGGTTTATCAGCAGAGTTATGTGACAGAACCTGCCCTTGGAGCTGATGCTGTTATTGTTCTGCCTGTGAATAAAGGCGAGGAAGGCGCGGAAGTGAAGCTAACGAGTGTCAATGATGATAAGTATAGAGGCAGTCAGTTTGCTGTTTTCAGGATGTTTACTCTGTCACCAGATTTCCGCTTAGGCAACACCACAACGCACACGGTTACAATTCATGACGATGAAGGCCCCTCAATTCCATTCTTTCAGTCTGCGCGGTCGGAACTTAGCGAGGACGGTGAGACCAGCCAAAAGGTCACGATAAGGCTTTCGTCGCCCGCTGCCGGCGTTGGCAGCCTCCTGATCGGCCGTTCCCGGCACGCATTTTACGATCGATCAGGAATTAACGAACAACACATTCACGCTCAAGGTCGAGGAGGGCGACACCGAGGCGTCATTTGAGATATCTCCCATTGATAATAACGTGTTCAATGGCGACTTTGACCTTCAATTTGATATCCTCAAAGTCAGTGGAGTCGTACAGATAACAAGCACGCCCCAACACATACTCACCCTGAAGGACGATGAAAAGCCATCTATCGTCCAGTTTGTCGGCACGTCCGCAACAGTTGAAGAATCCAATGCCACACCTCAGGTGATTGATCTTACATTATCATCACCTGTCAAAGGCGAAGGCACAGTGAAGATCCGCATGGGTAAAGGGGCGCAGTATGGAGTCGACTTTGTGACCGTCCCGGAAGCGCAGGGTAACTCTGTTGTACTTGATTTATCTTACGATGAGACACACGCGAGTTTTGAAGTATTCATTCTTGACGACCATTTGCTGAATGGCAACTTATCTATAGTTTTTTCGATAGATGAGGGTACGGGCCCAATTCAGGTTGGCACGGAGGATCAGTTGTATACCCTTGCAGTGATTGAAAATGAAAGACCGTCAGTAGCGGAATTTGTGGCTTCAGCTCTGGCCGTAGACGAGTCGGCCAGCGCAGGTATCGATGTCGAGATCCAGCTTTCTGGGCCTGCTCCTGGTTCGGGTCAAATCATTGTGGAGGTCATGGGGCTTAGGGATCAAGCGGCTACCGATCCGCCCGTTGAAAGAATATATGTATCTGACTTCGGCGAGTTCTTTGAACAGATTACAATCGATGTTCCAGACGGAGCGGAAAGTGCAGGTTTTCATGTTTATCCAGTCGACAACTCATTGTGTGAGGGTAATGATCGTCTAAGGTTTAAGCTGTCATCGGCCACTTCCTCTTTGGAAATTGGAAGCAAGAATGCCTCAAGCGTTTCTATCCTGGAAGACGAGCCCCATTTAAGTGCGGTACTGGTGGAAACCGAAGGTATCCTGGCGGAAGATGCAGTAACCGGAGTAAAGGTGGGGTTGAAGTTTCCGGATCCACCATCCGAGGGCTCATCAATAATCGTGTATCCCGACAGTTATGGTTTTGTTGGCAGATATCGTACTGTTCCTGATCTCCTCGTCCAATCGTCCGAAGGGGACGTCTTCGGCTATCTCAACTACCAATCAGGTGCCACTGGCGTAGGCTTTGAAATCTTTGCTGTCGATGACAACCTCAGTAGAGGCGATTTCATTGAGATGATTAGTTTCAGTGGTATTGGTGATGGACACTGCTTTGCAGTCGAGAACGGACCATACGTCCTACACATTGTTGAGGATGATTGAATATAACGAGCAGTCACTCTGGCCTCATCCTGTAACTTGTACTTCTGCCGCCGCCTTCTTCCTTTTCAAGAATGCCTTTCGCGATTAAATCGTGAATGTCTCTTAGCGCAGTGTCGGGTGAGCACTTAGCAATCTTGGCCCACTTCGAGGAGGTCAACTTGCCCTCTAACAAACCAAAATAATATCCGCATATTGTGCGGAGATTAAGAGTTATATTCTCCCCATTGTCCCTTTCCGGTAATTTCAGTGAGGGATTCTGGATGGTTTATGTATTATGGAGGCACATCGGACATGGAGTCCCGAGAACATATTTCCCGAATTCTGGATACCATCTACAGAAAAGAGGCGCGCGCCGTATTTGCCACGCTGATACGGCTGCTCGGCGACTTTGACCTGGCCGAAGATGCACTTCAGGATGCGTTCAAGGCCGCCCTTGAACAATGGAGTGAACAAGGCGTGCCGACTAACCCCAGGGCATGGTTGGTGTCGACAGGCAGGTTTAAGGCGATTGATCGCATGCGCAGGCAATCCAGATTTGACCCGCTACAAGTACAGCAGCTGCGGCAGATGGAAGCCGAGACATTGGATCCTTCGAAGCAAATCGATAAGGAGATTGAAGACGATGTGTTGCGACTTATCTTCACATGCTGCCACCCTGCATTGCCACCGGAGACACGCACGGCAATGACGTTGCGTGAAGTTTGCAACGTAACGACTGAAGAAATTGCCCGCGCGTTCCTCGTCGCCCCAGCTACCATTGCTCAGCGGATCGTTCGTGGCAAAGCAAAGATTCGCGAAGCCAAGATCCCGTTTGAAGTTCCACAACAGCACGAATTGCCGGACAGGCTCGGAGCGGTACTCCAGGTTATCTACCTGGTATTCAATGAAGGCTACTATGCCACATCGGGCACGTCGGTAACCCGTGTCGACTTGTCCAGTGAAGCGATCCGTCTGGGCCGACTCCTGCATGAGTTGCTGCCCGACCCTGAGGTTAAGGGACTCTTAGCGCTCATGTTGTTACATGAATCACGACGATCCGCCCGCACCACACCCGAGGGTGATCTTATTCTTTTAGAGGATCAAGATCGATCGCTATGGGATCGCGAAATGATAAGCGAAGGGTTGACGCTCGTGGAGCAGGCATTTTCTTCTAAACCACCGGGGGCATACGCGTTGCAAGCAGCGATCGCGGCGTTGCACGCGGAAGCTGACCGATTCGATGCAACCGACTGGGCGCAAATCGCGACTCTCTACACTATGTTGTTGCGCATCAATCCTTCTCCCGTCATTGAATTAAACCGCGCCGTGGCGATTGCCATGCATCAGGGTCCCGAGGCGGGACTGCGTCATATCGATGCGATATTCGCCAGGGGAGACCTTACTGATTATCACCTCGCTCACTCCGCACGCGCAGAGCTTTGCCGGAAGGCAGGGCGCATCACCGAAGCCCGTGCTTCCTGGGAGCGCGCCCTGGCCCTGACGCGACAGGAACCTGAACGGAGATTTATCGAACGAAAGCTCCGTGAACTAGGAGAGGGGGTTGATTAGCGATTAGTGATTTGCGATTAGGCATCTTAGATTTGGCGGCCACTGATCAAGTTTACGTTAATGATAAAGTTTTGATTTCACCGTAAATTTCTGAACCGGCTTCCACTTCGCTCAGCCTCCAGCGTTCTTCGAAGCTCATGTAAGGATGTTTTTTTAACCGCCGAGACGCAGTGATGGGGAGGGACTTTAATGCACGGAACATGGCATCATGCAAATCGATACGGTTCATTCGTTGATTGAAGGTTCCCTTGCTGTGCGGCAATAGTGCAGTGCCGATAGTCACGTGCACTGCGAACGCCGCAGAAAAGAGCCCGCGGAGTGTCGCCTAAAGGCGACCTGGTGTTTCGGAGTCGAAACTACCGAAGTACTCCAATCAACCCAGACCCTTATCTTAATTGAATAGACAGGGTTCCAGAGCAGAGTCGAAGCGCAAAAAAAATTTTGCGATCCCTGTCGATTTCGCCTCCTTCCGTTCGACTAGAAGTATCACATAACCAAAAACTACAGACATGAGAAAGCTAATAATGTGGAATATCATTAGCCTGGACGGCTATTTTGAAGGGGAAAAGCAATGGGATTTGTCCTTTCACGATAAAATTTGGGGTCCTGAGCTCGAAAAAATGAGTCTTGAGCAGTTGCGTTCAGCAGACTACCTTGTTCTTGGAAGGGTGACCTATGAGGGGATGGCCGCTTATTGGTCGAAAGCGGATAGTGAAAATTCCGCGATTACCCGCTTAATGAACAGCCTTCCCAAGCTTGTCGTCTCCAAAACACTGAAAGAGGTCAGCTGGAGCAATTCAACCTTGATTCGCGGCAATGTCTCGGACGAGATTTCACGGTTGAAAGCTAAGGGCGACGGCGACATGTTGATCTTCGGAAGTGGAAACCTCTCGAGTACATTCATCAACGATGACCTTTTCGATGAATATCGCATAGGGATAGCCCCGGTTATCCTGGGTAAAGGCACGCCCCTGTTCAAACAAGGGGTTTCGTTGAGAAATTTGGAGCTTTTGTCTACACAACCTCTCTCAACAGGGGGCATTGTGCTGAGATTCGGGAGAAAATCATGAACCCAACCAATTATGACAGCAAACAAGAAAACTGTTGAGCAATACATCGACGGGTTCCGCAGGAGCGACCACCAAATGATCCTTGAATGCCTTACGGATGACGTCGTATGGATCATGCCAGGCGTGTATGAACATAAAGGGAAGGAAGCGTTCGACAAGGAAATCGAGAATGAAAATTTTGTGGGTAGTCCGACCATTCAAATCAAACGCCTCACCGAAGGGAATGACGTCGTTATTACCGAGGGAGCAGTTCAAGGTAAAATGAAAAATGGCAACAAACTCGACGCAGTATTTTGTGATGTCTTCGAAATGAGCGGTGGTAAGATCAGGAGCCTTACTTCTTACCTGATGAGCCTAAACACATCGCTTAGATTTGAGTGAGCGGTAAGCCAATACAAACAATAAAACAATTTAACAATGAAATACATTTGTCTTGGGTACATTGACGAAAAGGCCTGGGAGTCCGCAACCGAGAAGGAGCAGCAGGCTATGATGGACGACTGTTTTGCTTACGACAAAGAGTTGATACAAAACGGTCACATGGTTGGGGGTGAAGCCTTACAACCGTCTCAAAATGCTGCGACATTGCGGTGGCGCAACGGCAAAGTCGCGGTGACGGACGGTCCGTTCGCCGAAACGAAGGAACAGATCGGTGGCATTATGATACTGGAAGCCGCCGACCTGAACCATGCAATCCGACTGCTATCGAATCATCCTTCTATGCGACACCTGCGCGAGCGGGGTTGTTGGGAGATTAGGCCAGCGGCAGACCTGGAAGGTCTGGTGGCAGAAAGTGAACAAAGGAGAGGGAGTGATTAGATTAGCGATTAGCGACTAGCGATTAGTGATTTGTGATTAGCGATTTGTGATTTTTGATTTGTCGGGGACGATCATGGTATAGGGTGAAATCGACTTTTCGTGGCTGATCGTCGCACGAGATTCCGTGCCCTCAACAAGATCAAAGGTCACTAATCAAAAATCACAAATCACTAATCAATCGCCTCTTTTCTACGGTTGAAAAGATACTTTCTCGCCGTCAACCGTTATCGTGGCGATGCGGGGACTGTTCCAGCGTTGTTGCTGGGGAAGTTCCGCTTCCCACGATTTGAATAGTTGTGTCAACTCAGCGACTTTT
>DATCLO010000061.1:0-64667 GCA_036563875.1 Cyclobacteriaceae bacterium | reverse complement strand
GGCTATACCATCCCGCCGAATTACGATTCGATGATCGCAAAACTCATTGTTAGCGGACAGTCGCGCGAAGAAGTCATCACCCGGATGAAGCGCGCGTTGCAGGAGTTCGTCATCGAAGGAGTAAAGACTACTATCCCCTTCCACATCAAACTCATGGACAACGAGACGTTCAGGAGTGGTAAGTTCAACACGAAATTTTTGGAGACCTCCTTCGACTTTAGCTCTCTTGCGTGAGGTGAAGAACTTCACCACAGAGGCACAGAGGACACTCCAGTTACACAGAGATTTTCCTTCGTGCGTCCCCTACTTTCGTGCTAAGTTGTTTCTGGTGTTCTGGCCGCCAATTGTGTATGGAGATCACAGGCCTGCCTTACGGCAGGCAGGCGCTGACGCGCATGGGGTATCCTCTCTAGTTGAATCGTTTAAGCACCGCCTGCGGTGCCTGTGCCCTCCCCACACCGCTGACAATTTGCAACAACGCCGCGACTTCCCACAATCTATTCTAACGCACGGCAAAATTCCCTCTGCGTAACACAGTGCCCTCTGTGCCTCTGTGGTGAAGAAGATGCGTTTACACTTTAACCGGCTGTTCGATGGCTCGAACGAGCTCATCATACCACGCCTCACCATACTTACGGATCAGCGGTTCTTTCAGAAACTTGTACAACGGAACCTGGAGTTCCTTGCCGAGGGCGCAAGCGGGGGAACAGATACGCCATTTGTGATAGTTGACCGCTTCGAAATCTTTTTTCTTCGTGATCCGGATGGGATACAAATGGCAGCTGATGGGCTTGCGAAAAGAAATTTTGCCATCCTTGTGCGCTTCTTCGATGCCGCACTTTAGGATGCCCTTCTCATCGTAGTGCGAATACGCACACTCCCTGCCTTTGATCACGGGAGTCGCATAATCGCCGTCGGGATCGATTACGTGAGTGCCCTCCTTTTCGATCGTCTTGATTCCTTTGGGTGTCAGGTAAGACTTTATCTTCGGATAGATATCTTTCAGAATGGCAAGCTCTTCCGGCTCCAACGGCGCGCCGTAGTCGCCTTCAACGCAACACGCGCCCTTGCATTTCTCGAGGTTGCAGACGAATTCTTTGTCGCGAATGTCATCTGAAACTAGTACGTCGCCGACTTTAATCATTTGATTCGATCGATCACAAAGATAGTCTTTATTTTTTTCTCCGCTCCGACGCACTTTTCTCGTGTTTTGACTGTTTCTGTCATCGCACCGTCTCTGCGTTTGTTCCTTATTGTGTTATTTCCTTAATTCCGGCCAGCCGGATATCTGGCTACGTTTTACCTTTGTACCGGCGCAACGCATGATCGATTACCTGTCCAGTCTGAACGAACCGCAACGGGAAGGTGTACTAAACACCGAAGGACCCTGCATGATCATTGCTGGCGCAGGATCCGGAAAAACCCGTGTGTTGACATACCGGATCGCCCATCTCATCTATGAGAAAGGGGTTGACCCTTTCAACATCATGGCGCTGACCTTTACGAACAAGGCAGCGAAGGAAATGCGCGATCGGATCGAGACGATCGTCGGTCATGACGCGCGCAATATCTGGATGGGCACATTCCACTCCGTATTTGCCCGCATCCTGCGTGCGGAGGCGCACCACCTGGGATACCCATCGAACTTTACGATCTACGATACAGACGACTCGAGGACGCTGATCAAAAATATTGTTAAAGAACTGGGACTGGACGAAACGGCGTACAAAGCAAGCACGGTCCACAACCGGATTTCAGCGGCTAAAAATAGCCTCATCGGATGGCAGGACTACCTCGCCAACCCTGAACTCATGGGTGACGACGCCGCCAACATGCGCCCGGAAATCGGGAAGATTTATCGCGCGTATGCAATGCGCTGCTTCAAGGCCGGCGCGATGGACTTCGACGACCTGCTCTTCAATACCGATAAACTCTTCCGCGAACACCTGGAGGTCCTGAACAAGTATCAGCATCGAATACACTATCTTCTTGTCGACGAGTTTCAGGACACAAACCTTTGCCAGTATCATATCATCCGTAAGATTGCGGCGGTACGCGAAAACATCTGCGTGGTTGGCGATGACGCACAGAGCATTTACGCTTTCCGCGGCGCGGACATCACGAACATCCTCAATTTCGAGCGCGACTACCCCGACCTGCGTGTCATCAAGCTGGAACAGAATTACCGGTCGACACAGAACATCGTGAACGCAGCCAACTCTGTGATCCGGAAGAACCGCGCTCAGTTGCCGAAGAATATCTGGACACAAAACGAGGAAGGGTCGCTGATCGAACTCATCAAGGCAGTCTCAGACAACGAAGAAGGCCGATTGGTTGCTTCCTCGATATTTGAGGAGAAGATGCAGCATCAGCTGAAGTTCAGCGACTTCGCCGTGTTGTATCGCACGAACAGCCAGTCGCGCGCCATTGAAGAAGCGCTACGCCGGATGAACATAAAGTACAAAGTCATCGGCGGGCTTTCGTTCTACCAACGCAAGGAAATTAAAGACCTGCTAGCCTATTTGCGCTACGCCATCAACCAGCAGGACGAGGCGTCGTTCCGCAGAATCATTAACCTTCCTAAGCGAGGTATTGGGAACGCGACGATCGACCGAATCATCGTAGCAGCTAATGACCACGATCTTCCCATTTGGGAAGTGTTGAAGCATGCGGATCAGTTTCTGGGAGGTCGGCTGAGTGGTCCTATCAGCGACTTCGTCGCGATGATCGAACGCTTTTCGCTGGAAGTTCAACGAAAGGATGCGTATAGCGCGGCGTTCGAGATCGCCAAAGGTTCGGGCCTGCTCCGTGAACTTTACGAGGACAAGACCATTGAAGGCCTGAGCCGCTATGAAAACGTGCAGGAACTCCTTAACGCTATCAAGGAGTTTGTGGACGACCCGACAAGAGAAGACAAATCGCTGAACGCATTCCTGCAGGAAGTATCGCTGATTACTGGCCAGGATGAAGACAAGGACAAGGACCCGGATAAGGTCACGCTCATGACCATCCACATGGCCAAAGGACTAGAATTCCGTTATGTATACATCGTCGGCCTGGAAGAGGATCTCTTCCCCTCACAGATGATGCTGAGCAGTCGCGCGGAACTTGAAGAGGAGCGCCGGTTGTTCTATGTAGCCATTACCCGGGCCCAGAAGCGGTTGTTTCTTTCCTATGCGCTGACGCGGTATCGCTATGGCCGACTGAAGAACTGTGAACCCAGTCGTTTCCTCGACGACATCGATGGTCGGTACGTCAAGCTAACCACGCGACAGAGTGTGTATGAGTCTTCCGGAGGAACCAACTATGCCCGGAGCCTGGTGCGTGGGATACAAAAGACCGTTAAATCAACCCCCAAGCCAGCTCAACCGGTCCATGTGCCTGCAGCCGATTTCGAGCCCAGCGATACGTCAGGCCTGCAGCAGGGCATGAAGGTGGAGCATCCGAAGTTCGGGTATGGGGTTGTCATTCAGATGGATACATCCGGCGCTGACAGGAAAGCGCGGATTCAGTTCGACAATTTTGGCGAAAAGACGTTATTGCTTAGCTTTGCCAAGTTAAGAATTCACGAATAACACCTGAATCCAGGCAAAACGGCAACCCTTCTGCGGCTTCCTTCGTGCAAATTTCGATACGCTAGAGTAACATCAACACATTAACACATCAACACATCAACACACCGATGATCGGAGAATACAACACGCAACGACCTCCTATTATTTTGAAAGAATACGGTCGCAACGTTCAAAAGCTGGTAGAACATATACGGAACGAACCTTCCCGCGAGAAGCGCACGGAGATGGCGTACACGCTTATTGAACTGATCAAGCAATTGACGCCAAGTCTGAAAGAACAGCCCGAAAACCCTCAGCGTCTGTGGGACGACCTGTACATTATTGCAGACTTCAACCTGGATATAGACAGTCCCTACCCCGTGCCGGAGCGCGACATCCTGTTCAAGAAGCCCAAGCGCATGGACTATCCCCAGAGCCCGATCCAGTTCAAACATTACGGAAAGAACATTGAACGTCTTGTACAGGAAGCCGTAAAGATCGAAGATCCCCAGGAAAGAGAAGACGCGATCATCTACCTGGGTAAGCTGATGAAAACCTTCTACAGCAACTGGAACAAGGAAACCCTGGACGACTCGGTTATCCTTAAAGACATCGAGCGTATGTCAGGGGGCAAGCTTTCCATCAACATCGACAGAGTCCGGGAAGACAACCTCTTCGAAAAACTTTATAAGGAACGCAAGAAAGCGAAGCCCCAGCAAAACGGTGCACGCCAGCAGGGCGGTTCGCATCGGCAATTCAAAGGAAAGGGCAATCAACGCCGCCGGGGTTAGTTTTTAGATGCAGATGCGGTCCTTCGACAAGTACAGGAACCCGGATGCTATACTCCTGATGGATGGAACTGCTCGCGGTTGTTGAACTTGCCGAAGGGCGCACCGATCCCGGTCACTAATCGCCACAAAACTCCCCTCCCGCGCCCCTTGATCCCCTAAAGGGGTCCAGCGCGCACCACACACCTTTTACAGCTTTCCTTTTAAATCGTCATTCATTCAAATAAATCGCCCAAGCCCATCGTACGAAGAAGCCTATTCCCTATACTTGTGGCAATGTTTTAAACAAAACTTTCAGGTTACGGAATAATGGCAACATTCAGAATACAAGGTGGCCGGAAGCTTTCCGGTGAGATCGTGCCTCAGGGAGCAAAGAACGAAGCGCTCCAGATCATCAGCGCAGTGCTGCTCACAGACGAACCCGTAACCGTACATAACGTTCCGGATATCCGCGATGTTAATAAGCTCATTGAACTGGTAGGCGACCTTGGATGCGAGGTAGAAAAGCTGGGACCAGAGTCGTATCGGTTCACGGCCCGCGACATCAACACCGGTTACCTGGAAACAGACGAATACCGCGACAAAGCCGCCTCACTCAGGGGGTCGGTAATGTTACTCGGTCCCATACTCGCACGATTCGGGAAGGCAAACATTCCCAAGCCGGGTGGCGACAAGATCGGACGGCGAAGACTCGACACGCACTTCCTCGGCTTTCAAAAGCTCGGCGCCAAGTTTCGCTTCAACGCTGACGACCATCTCTTCCACATTGACGCGACTTCCCTGCAGGGTACCTACATCCTACTGGATGAAGCATCTGTGACAGGTACAGCCAACATCCTGATGGCTGCTGTGCTCGCCAAAGGGAAAACCACAATCTACTACGCGGCATGTGAACCCTACGTGCAGCAACTTTGTCATATGCTGAACCGGATGGGCGCCAAGATCGCAGGCATCGGTTCAAATCTGCTCACCATCGAAGGTGTTGAAAAGCTGCACGGCACGGAACACACGCTCCTTCCCGACATGATCGAGATCGGAAGCTTTATCGGTATGGCGGCCATGACGCAGTCGGAACTCACCATCCGCAACTGCCGTATTGAAATGCTTGGCATTATACCCGAAGTGTTCCGCCGCCTTGGCATCCAAATGGAGTTCCGCGGTGACGATATTCATATCCCAGCACAGGAACGCTATACGATCGAGACTTTTATCGACGGCTCAATTCTTACGGTCTCCGACGCTCCCTGGCCAGGGTTTACGCCCGACCTTATCAGTATTGTGCTTGTCGTGGCCACACAGGCAGCCGGCACCGTATTGATCCACCAAAAGATGTTTGAAAGCCGCCTCTTCTTCGTTGACAAACTCATCGACATGGGCGCACAAATTATTCTCTGTGATCCGCACAGGGCTACCGTTATAGGATTGGATCGGAAACAACAACTGCGTGGTATCAAGATGTCATCGCCCGACATTCGTGCCGGCGTTGCCCTTCTCATCGCTGCCCTTTCCGCGAACGGCGTAAGTGAAATCTCCAACATCGATCAAATCGATCGCGGCTATCAGCGCATCGATGAACGGCTGCGTGCACTTGGCGCTGTTATTGAGAGAATATAGAGGCAGGTGCACAGGTGCAGATACATCTGCGTCCGCCTCTAATTTAAAGTTCGATTCTCAATGCCACCGGGCAATGATCCGATCCCAGATACTGATTATAGATCGGCGCATCCTTGACCTTTGAGACGATCTCTTCGCTAACGAGAAAATAATCAATCCGCCACCCCACGTTACGGGCCCGCGCATTGAACATGTAATTCCAATAGGTGTATTTGATTTCTTCGGGATAAAATCTTCGAAATACATCGACGAACCCTGACTCCAGCAACCTGGTGAACCCATCGATTTCAACCTGGGTATATCCGGCGGCCTTGTTGTAATTCTCTTTCGGTCGCGCGATGTCGATGGGCTGATGTGCTACGTTGAAGTCACCACAGGCGATGACGGGTTTTTTCTGATTCAGCGTCACCAGATAATTCCTGAAATCAACATCCCATCGTGCGCGGTAGTCAAGACGTTTCAATCCTTCGCCGGAGTTGGGCACATACACCGTGACGAGGTAGTAGTTATCAAATTCTGCCGTGATCACGCGACCTTCCTGGTCGTGTTCCTCTATACCCATGTCGAACGTCACCGACAGCGGCTTGAGTTTGGTAAGGAGTGCCGTTCCTGAATAGCCCTTCCGAAGCTTTGCCGAGTTCACGTGAATATCATAGCCGGAGAACAGCTCCAGGGTCGTTTTCACCTCCTCCTGTGCCGCCTTGGTTTCCTGCAGGCACAATATGTCGGGGTTCATCATCCGGACATCCTTCAAAAAATCCTTTTTGATGATGGCCCGTAGTCCGTTCACGTTCCAGTTTACAAAGTGAAACTCAGGCATGGGTCAGGGTTCAAAACAAACAAAAAAAGCCCGCAAGGGCTCTGATAAGTTAGGTTCAGGATGATGTTACTTGGCCTTGGCCTTGAACTCTTCCTTGATCTTTTCAACGTCGACACTGCGGATGACCGGCTTGAAATTCTGGTTCTTGAGCGTGACTCTCCGAACGTTCGCTTTCGACCTGTCCTTCCTGCTCTTGCGCTTCAATCGGGTTACTGCCATGACTTGCGTGGTTAAAAGGAACGCAAAAGTAAGCCCCTTTGCGGAGTTTGCAAAGTCCGGATAGGGAAAATTGACCCGGCGGAATTAACTTGGCCGCCAACTATGGAAAAACCCGCACTTCCAAAAGGAACCCGCGATTTTGGGCCCGTGGCAATGTCCCGGCGCCAATACATTATGGACACGATCCGGGAGGTATTCCAGCGCTTCGGTTTTGTCCCCCTGGAAACCCCCGCCATGGAAAATCTGTCCGTCCTGATGGGAAAATACGGGGAGGAGGGCGACCAGCTTCTGTTTAAGGTGCTGAATTCCGGCGATTTCCTGAAAGATGCCGACCCCTCCCTCCTGTCCGCTCGAAACTCAAAAGCCCTGACGCCCGCCATCGCGGAAAAGGGCCTTCGCTACGACCTCACCGTGCCATTTGCCCGCTACGTGATTATGAACCGGCACGAGATAACCCTTCCGTTCAGGCGGTACCAGATGCAGCCGGTCTGGCGCGCCGACCGTCCGCAGAAGGGAAGATACCGCGAGTTCTATCAGTGCGACGCCGACGTCGTGGGTACCGACTCGCTGGTATGCGAAATGGAAATCATCCTGATGATCAAAGCTGTGTTCAAAAAGCTCGGCATAGACTCATACGCCATTCGCATAAATCACCGCGATGTGCTGGGCGGGATCGCATCGTTAGTTGACGCGGGCGCCGCGCAGGGTACGCTCTTCACAGCCATTGACAAACTCGATAAGATCGGCATAGATGGCGTAAGAAAAGAACTCGCAGGCGCGGGCTGGAGCGACAAACAACTCGATCGCCTTTTTGAAATCCTTTCCACTAAGGGAACGAACGCGGACAAGCTGGATCATCTCTACAGTATTTGTACAGACGCAGGGAAGAAAGGTGTTTCCGACCTTCGTGAAATCCTCGGCCTGTTAAGTGCATATGGAGACTCCGACGACCACGTCGAAGTAGATCTTTCACTGGCACGGGGACTCAGCTACTACACCGGGACTATTTTTGAGGTTAAGGTGAACGACGTAGCTGTTGGGAGCGTAAGTGGCGGTGGACGGTATGATAACCTCACACAGGCATTCGGTTCGAAAGAACGATTGCCGGGTGTTGGCATTTCTTTCGGACTCGATCGACTGTACGATGTGCTGGACGAACTCGGTCGCTTCCCTGAGGGTCAAGGCTTATCGACCAAGGTCCTCATATGCCACATCGATGCGGCGTCGCTGCGTTATGGATTGAGCGTATTATCGGCCGTGCGGAGTGCCGGAATAGGCGCAGAGATTTATCCCGATGAAGCCCGACTGAAAAAGCAGCTGGACTACGCCAACAAGAAGTCGATACCTTACGCCGTAGTGATTGGCCCCGACGAAATCACCAGCGGTCAGTTGGTTTTCCGCAATATGGCCGCTGGAAACCAGGAGAAAAAGACCCTCGATGCGATCCTGGAACACTTGAAAGCCTGAATGGGACGTCGCGAATGCCATACTTTGCCCTCTGAACCGACGTTGTATAGGTTAACAAAAGGCCATGCACGCTGCGCAGAACGAACAAATCGTTAGGTTTGCCCAAATTGAGAATGGCTAGACTCCTCCTCTTCACCATCGCATTGCTTCTTCTTGCCACCGGGGGCCACGCGCAGTACATGAGCGAGGGCGGGCGTTTCCAGGTTGACGTGCAGAGTGGTTGCGCCCCGCTGACAGTAAACATTACGATCAATCTCCCAAGTACATGCGACGGCGGCAATCCGTGCGATATGGACTGGGACGGCGACAACAACTTCGACGAAAATCTGGTATTCACGCACACCTATACGACACCAGGCTCATATTATCTCACTGTCTTGTTTCAATCAACCGGTCAGGACCGCATTCTCATCGAAGTTGCCGATGACACACCTCCTGCGTTCAACATCTACACGTGTAGTGGCAATGAAGTGATCTACGAAATCACGGACACCAGCTACGACGAATATGTCGTGGATTTTAATGACGGCTCGCCCGTAGAGATCGTACCGGCGGGTGGGCCCGGCGGAAATCACACATACATGATGCCCGGCCCACAAACAATAACCGTGAGGGGAAGAAATGCCGGTGCACTGGACAACTGCACGGCAAACGCTCAGCCGTTTACTTCTTTTATCAATCTTCCTCCACCCGTGATCAACTCACTCGTCGTGTTAGACAACAGTCAGATCCAGATCGATCTTACGACGCGACAGTATGTGCAGTACAAACTTGAGATGTCTGCTAACGGGGTCTCCAACTTTCAATACGTGCAGGACGTTTACAACACAACCGCCGCAACAACGAGCATGGTGATATCAGACCTTGATACGGAAAGCAATTACTATTGCTTCAGGCTTGGTGTTTTCGATCCCTGCAACGCCACGGACCCTATGGTTTACTCAAACGTCATCTGCAGTGCGACACTATCACTTGATCTTCTCGACAATATGAATCGTGTCCGGTGGACGACCCACACGACGGGAATCGCCAGCTATTCGCTTGAACGTAACTTTGCGCCGTACGCCAGTGGTTTACCGAGCAGTCAGACTAGCTTCAATGACAACGACGTTGAATGCAAGATCGAATACACGTATGAACTCGTCTCAAACTACTCGAACGGCAGCACGAGTTATTCACTGGCTCGCACAGGCACTGCGGTTTCGACAACGCCACCCACACCGGTTCAAAATATTACCACCATTGTAAACGGCGAATCTGTTGAGTTGATGTGGACACAGGATCCTGCATTTGATCCGGTCGAATACGTCATTTCAGAAAACGTAAACGGTGGTGATTTCACCGAAGCGGGCAGGTCGACCCTCACCAACTTTACAGATGCAGGCTTCTCTACAGAAAATACCACGTGTTATCGCATTGAGTACACCGACGTGTGCGACAATACAAGTCCCCCTTCGGTTGTCGCCTGCCCCATGGTCCTTACCGGCGAACAGCTGGACGATGGCTCGGTGCTTCTCAACTGGAGTCCCTATGAAGGATGGGCACTTGGAGTACAGGAGTATATAGTAGAAAAGTATACCGACGAAGGCTTCCTGCTGAGCACGTTGACCGCAGGGACGGGCACGACTATTACAGATACCGGCGACGACGACATTCACCAGGTTCATATTTACGTTGTGCGCGCTATCGCACAAGAGGGCGGAGTTGAGGAAGCCATGTCGAATGTCGTGATCATCACGCGCGATCCCCGCATTACGTATCCCACTGCATTTACGCCCAACGGCGACGGCATGAACGATCGGTTTACAGTGTTTACAAAATTTGTCAACGGTATGCGCTTGAGCGTCTTCAACCGCTGGGGTGAGTTGATCTACGTAACCGATGACATGACCCAGGGGTGGGATGGTACCTTCAACGGCAAGCTCATGCCCGAGGGGTCCTACGCCTTCCGTGTGGATATGGTGGATTACCTTGGAAGAAGCTTCGTTGAGATGGGATCGGTGATGCTGTTACGGAAGAGAAGTCCGTAGTCTTTAACCACAGAGGCACATGGGACACGGTGTCCCTCCGTGGTGAAAGAAATTATGCCTATACTTCCGTATTTCCCTATTTCCCTCTTACTTAGTGCTCACACAAAACCCGGAGAAGCATGTTCGACATGATGAAGATGATGGGCAAGATGAAGGAAGTTCAGGCCCGCATCAAGGAAGCGCAGGATAACCTGGTGAACGTTACGGCGACGGGGGAATCCGGCGGGGGAATGGTTAAGGCTACGGTGAATGGCAAGCGACAGCTTATCGCACTGGAAATTGATCCCGCGCTTGTTAAGGGAGACGACAGGATTGTGTTGCAGGATCTGGTGATTGCTGCAGTGAACAAAGCCATGGATGAAGTCGAAGTTCAGGCGCGTGAAGAACTGCGCCGGAAAACGGAGGGGTTACTGCCCAACATCCCGGGTCTCGACCTGGGGGGCATGATGGGATGATCCGGCAATCACCTCACATAAACTATGGCCGACGTTTCCGTTGTCATTCTCAACTACAATGGTGAAAAACTCCTTCGAAAGTTCCTTCCTTCCGTAGTCAAACATTCGGTGGGCGCCACCGTGTGGGTGGCAGACAACGGCTCTACAGATGCATCTCTCAGCTTGCTTGAGCGTGAATTTCCAGGCGTTAAGGTCATTGCCCTGGACAAGAACTACGGATTTTGCAAAGGCTACAACGAAGCATTGCGTCGAATCAAGGCAGACGTGTATGTACTGCTGAACTCTGATGTCATGGTTACGCAGGATTGGCTCGTGCCCATGCTGCGTCTTTTGGAATTCCATGACGACATCGAGGCAGTGCAACCGAAAATACTTTCATTCAATGAGCCGGAAAAATTTGAATACGCCGGAGCAGGAGGTGGATACATTGATGGGCTCGGATATCCTTTCTGCCGTGGACGCATCCTTAATCGGGTAGAGTACGATCATGGTCAGTACGACGACGAGTGCGAAGTCTTTTGGTCGTCCGGCGCATGCATGGCTATCCGTGCTAAGACATACTGGAAGCACGGGGGCCTGGATGAAGACTTCTTCGCACACATGGAAGAGATCGACCTGTGCTGGAAGATTCAGCGGACGGGTGGGAAAGTTTTCTACACCGGCACGAGCGTAGTGTATCACCTCGGCGCGGGCACATTGGGATACGCGAGCCCACGCAAGACGTTTCTCAATTTCAGGAACAACATGACAGTGCTGTTAAAGCATCTGGGCAGCGGCGAAATATTGTGGAAGATACCCTTACGAATCGCCCTCGATTGGGTGGCGGCGATTGCATTCTTGCTTTCCGGAAAGCCCGCACATTGCGGGGCGGTGTTCAAAGCGCACGGATCGGTAGCCAGCAGCCTGTCCGGGATCCTTCGCAAGCGGCACACATTACAAACCGCTTACCGCCGCTATTCAAGAAAGAACATCTCAGCTGGGCTGATGTTGTTGAAGTATCTGTTTGGGCAAAGGAAGTATTATCGCAAGCCTCAGTAATCCCATACGGGATTGCGTCTGCGCCAATGCTTGCGAAGGTTCATGGCGAAGGCAATCACCAGATACACGATGACGGGAGAACCGAATGTGATGAACGATGCATAGATAAAAAACAATCTTATGCTGGAAGTTGCGACACCCAGCAATTCGCCCAGCATAGTACACACACCGAACGCATAACCCTGAAAGAAGTGCTGGATTCTTGTGATCATCCCATTCATGTTATCTGTCCCTTTTTAACTTTCAACTTCCAAAAAAGTTGATTCAACGAACAAAAAAATCCGGCTTACAAATATATGGCATTAACGGTCGGAAAAGGTTGGTCAATATCCTATTTTTTTGACTATAATTGCAAAAAAAAACTGATAATCATAGTTTTACATTAACGATCGAAACCAACCATAAATCAAACTCCAATGAGAAAAGTAGTTTACTCATTCCTGATTCTTGGCGTTATTGGCCTGTCGGGGTGTACGCTGCCCAAGATGGTCAAGATGGCCAAGGAGCAGCAGCTGACGGTCACGCCTAACCCCCTGGAGGTACACAAGGATACAGTTGCATTCGACATGGCAGCTAACCTCCCCGTTAAGATGCTGAAGAAGGGAACCGTCTACACGGTCAACACCTACTACAAGTATGGGGAAAGTGAACAGGCTCTTGAACCAATCGAGTTCAGAGCTGAAGACTATCCTAACAGCGCGACAGAGCAACCGAGAGTAACGAAGGATTTTGCATTCGCTTACTCCCCGGCAATGAAGACTGGCGTGCTGGAAGTAGAAGGTGTAGCATCCAAGGGAGAAAAATCCAAGGCAACCGAGCGCATGCAGGTTGCAACAGGAGTGATCACTACTTCCAAGCTCGTACAGCCTGTAGGCTTTGCAGCTTATGCTGATCACGGCTATAACAACCAGGAAGAGCTTGAGCCGGTTATCATCCCCGACTTTATCTTCCTTCAAGGTTCATCGGTACTCCGTACTTCTGAAATCCGCAGCCCCAAGGGAAAGGAACTTGATGCCTTCATCGCTGCAAAGAATGCTACCCGTACTGTAACAATCACTGGTACTCACTCTCCGGAAGGTGCTGAACGTATCAACACTCGCCTCTCCGAAGAACGCGCTAAGCGGATCGAAGAGTACTACCGTCGCCAAATGAAGCGCTACGACTACCAGGGAATGGCCGACTCCATCCAATTCATCCTCAAGCCGGTTGTTGAAGACTGGACTGAGTTCAAGGAAGCTCTGGATGCTTATGATGGCCTGACTTCTGAAGAAAAGGCTGAGTATCTGAATATCATCAATGGCCCTGGCGACTTCGAAAGTCAGGAACGCGCCCTGAAGCGCCTGCCTACTTACCGCAAAGTTTTCCGCGATATCTATCCGAAACTGAGAACGGCTAAGACTGAAATCCTGAAGGTAAAGGAAAAGAAAACCGATGCTGAGATCTCCGTGCTTTCACGTCAGATCACTCAGAACCAGGTAAGCCCTGATACGCTCTCTCTGGAAGAGCTCATGTACAGCGCGACGCTCACTCCTTCTCTGGATGAAAAGGCTGCCATCTACGAAGCAGCTACCAAGAAGGGTACGAACTGGAATGCTCACAACAACCTTGGCGCTGTTTACATCGCTCAGGCTATCGCAAATCCTTCGAATGCTTCTTCTCTTCTCGACAGGGCACAGGCACAACTCGACATTGCTGCTCGTCTGAACAGCTCTGCACCTGAAGTGCATGCTAACCTCGCTTCAATCGAAATGCTGAGAGGTAATCCTTATGCTGCTCATCGCCACGCTTCGCAAGCGCTTTCTGCTGGGCTAAGCGGCGACAACGCAGCTGGTCTCAATGGCGTAAAAGGCGCAGCTGAAATCGCCATGGCACGTTATGCTGATGCCGTTCGTTCTGAGTCTGCTGCTACCGACGACGCTGTGAATCTGTTCAACAAGGGTCTCGCACAACTCTTGAACAAGGATTATCAAAACAGCTTGACTTCATTCAATGAAGCTACGAGCAAGGACAGCAACCTCGCTATCGCATACTATGGCGCTGCGATTGCTTCGGCACGCCTCAACAACGCTGACGGTGTTGTAAGCAACCTGACGAGCGCTGTGCGGATAGATCCTTCGTTGAAGGAAGCCGCCCTAACTGATCTGGAGTTCGACAAGTATAAAGCAACCGAGGCGTTCAGAAGCGCCCTCCGGTAAGCGGATAACATCGACTTGATCATTGGAACTGAAACCCCGACAATTGTCGGGGTTTCTTGTTTTCCAGGGCAAAAGAGACCGCCCATTTGGCCAATCACCCCCGGCATGCTATTTTTACGCACTTTGCAATATCATCCATGAGACAGATTCAATTCAGGGAAGCCCTCCGCGAGGCGATGTCCGAAGAAATGAGAAGAGATCCGAACATTTTCCTGATGGGCGAGGAAGTGGCGGAATACAATGGAGCGTATAAGGTAAGCCAGGGCATGCTGGATGAATTTGGGCCCGAACGGGTCATCGATACGCCTATTTCCGAACTGGGCTTCGCTGGCGTGGGAGTCGGTGCGGCCATGAATGGGATACGCCCGATCATTGAATTCATGACCTTCAACTTTTCCCTGGTAGCCATAGACCAAATCATCAATGGTGCCGCCAAGATCTATAGTATGTCCGGAGGTCAGTTTAACGTGCCGATCGTTTTCAGAGGTCCTACCGGTAATGCCGGCCAACTGGCAGCTCAACACTCTCAGAACTTTGAAAACTGGTTCGCCAATACACCTGGGCTCAAGGTCGTTGTACCATCTAACCCGTACGATGCCAAAGGTCTCCTCAAGACCGCTATTCGCGACGACGATCCTGTGATTTTCATGGAGTCTGAACTCATGTACGGTGACAAGGGTGAAGTTCCTGAAGAAGAATACCTGCTCCCGATTGGTGTTGCCAATGTGCGTCAGGAAGGAACAGACGTCACCATCGTGTCATTCGGAAAAATCCTTAAAGTGGCAGTAGCCGCAGCAGCTGAGCTGGAAAAGGAAGGAATATCTGCAGAAGTTATCGACCTGAGGACGGTCCGTCCTATCGACTACGACGCCATCGTCAACTCAGTCAAGAAGACCAACCGCCTCGTTGTCGTAGAAGAAGCGTGGCCCCTCGCCTCTATCTCTGCCGAAATCGCTTACCACATCCAAAAGCATGCGTTCGACTATCTCGACGCACCCGTACACCGCATCACCAACATGGATGTTCCCCTGCCCTATGCCGGAACCCTCGTTCAAACCGTGCTACCCAGCGTAGACAAGGTTGTCAGGGCCGCCAAGGCAGTGCTGTACAGGGATTAATACTCCACAACATCCCTGAATACTGGGAGTTGGACCCCAAGTTTTTTGGGGTGCATGGCTTTACGTTTCTGTTTTTTGGGTAGCTTTATTTAACCACTAGTAAAATTTCCACCCAACAACCCCAAAATTATGGTACCGCATGGAGATAAAACCCCCCGGAGGGAATTCATTGGTTCCCTCGCTACCGGTGCTGCTACGCTAGGCATGGCGGCCATCGGCGCTCCCCTCGGACTCCAAGCCCGCGCTAACGCCAAACCTGATGACGGCGACCCCGACGCATGGTTAGATAAGGTGAAAGACAAGAAACACCGGGTCGTTTTCGACGTAACCAAACCCCATGAAATTTTCCCCTTCGCCTGGCCTGTCGTTTACCTGAACACGCACGAAGCCACCGGCTCTCCTGCCACCGACTGCGGCGTTGTCGTGGTGCTTCGTCACGATGCCATCGGTTATGCCATGAAGGATGAGCTTTGGGCAAAGTACAAACTAGGTGAGCTATTCCATGCACCAGACCCGGTAAGACAGACACCCGCCGCGGAACGGAATCCCTTCTGGAACCCGAAGCCTGACGATTATCAGGTGCCGGGTATCGGGAGTGTACCGATTGGCATCAACAATCTCATGGAACGCGGCGTTATGTTCTGCGTCTGTGACGTAGCGCTTACTGTCTATAGCGCAGCACTCGCTGGCGGCGTGGGCGTTGACGCTGCCACACTAAAGAAAGAATGGGTAGATGGACTCATCCCCGGCGTCAAGATCATGCCGTCAGGTGTTTGGGCCGTAGGCCGCGCACAGGAGAAAGGATGCTCATATATTTTTGCAAGCTGAAGAACGCCTGAAACTAAACAAGAAGGCTGTCCAGAGGGGCAGCCTTTTTAATAGATGCAGATGCAGCGAGCTGTCAACTAAGCGTCTGCGACTGCATCTGCGTCTATTCATTGCTTTGCAGTCGCACGCTCCCTCCTCTCCTGCGCGTCCACAATAGGCCCAAACGGTCCATACTTGTGTTGCTCCTCTGAAAACTCATCAGAGTACGGACCAAAGGGATGGTCATACGGTTTCTTTGAAATGTCAGGCCAATCCTCTTTAAACACTCTCACTGGCCGGGGCTGCGAATTGACAAACGCTGCAACATCCCAGGCTTCTTCAACCGTCAGTTGCCTTGCTTCCCATGTAGCGCCAAAGGGCATGTTGTTATAGACATATCCCGCGAAACGGCTGAGTCGATGCAAACCAGCAGCGGTTGTATAGCTGTTCGGACCCCAAAGCGGTGGATACAGATACGTGATGCTATCAGGATTCAATTGCCCTGCACCATCTGCACCATGACAGAGCTGGCATTTTGCAACATAAACAGCACGACCTCTTACCGTATCGGCGGGCCGGTCAAGAAAAGGCAACTGTTCCAGGCCGGTTCCAGCCGGCTTTACACCTTTCTGCACCCCACGACCTAACCATTTGAAATAAGCATACATCGCCTGCACTTCACGGCTCATGGTATCCAAAACTTCGCCGTTTAAACTGCGTTGTATGCAGTCATTGATGCGCTTGTAAATATTCTCGACTGTTCCTGAACGTCCCCGAAATCGGGGATATGTACTGTAAACGCCTCCATAGTTGTTACCCCATGGCTTCGTGCCTGCCTCCAGGTGGCAGTTCTGACAATTCATGCCGTTGGAAATCTGGAGGACCGAACCGGAAGGCCCCAGATAACGGGCAGTGTTTGCAATCAAATCCCTGCCGTAAGCTACCAGTTTGCCTGAATCCGTACTCATGTCGATTTCCTGCGGACCAGGACCGACCCACAAGGCCACTTCCTCAGTTGGAGGAGGTTCATTAACTATTGGATCAGGGTTGTTGTCAGGTGAAAGAAAGTACACGGTCGCGAGAGCCGCCGTAATGCAGATTCCGGAAATAATGTAACGTCTGGAAGTCACGGTATGAGGGGGTTATGGCAATTCATCCTGAGTTACGACAATTCCACCGCAATCGTTACGGTGAAAGCAAAACTTTCCAGGCGCCTTCTATGTCATTCTTCTCCAACAGCTGTTGTGCAGCACGGTGACGCTCCTCGAGTCCACCTTCAAAAGCCTGCGTGTTGTCGGGTTCCGGAACCCGTTCAACATTGGCGAGTTTTGCAAGATCATTGCCCGTGAGTACCCGGCTTGTCCGAATCTCCTCCGGGAGGGCATCCACTCCAATCCCGATCGTGCGCAAGGGTTTCGGCACAATGAACAACGACTCCGGCGTGACCCGGCTGTACCAGTTGTCCCCGAGTCGGGCGACAGCATCAAGCTTTCGCGGATCAATCATCCGCTTTTCATCGAGCACGTCCTCGCTGATATGCATTAATACCACACGACAAACAACCAGGTTGCCTGCTCCACCACCTTCCCCCAGCGGAACTATCTTCTCGACGCGACACTCAAAAGAAACAGGCGACTCGCCGACGCGTGGCGGAGAAACACGAACCGAAGGAACGGGTGTAAGTCCCGACTTGATAAACTCATTAACACCCTTTGGATACTCTGTACTCGCAAGCGACGCTTGCTGAACGATTGCGTAGTTGACGACATTGATAACTACCTCAGGAACCACTTTCACATTCTCGAGTGTATGCTTCGTCGTATTGTCGCGCGCACGACGCGACGGCGAGAATACGAGTGTGGGTGGATTTGTTCCGAAGAGGTTAAAGAAGCTAAAAGGACTGAGGTTGACCTTGCCCTCGCCGTCAACTGTGCTGGCGAACGCTATGGGACGTGGCACGACTGCCGACTGCAGGTACCGCTGAAACTCAGCGACTGAGAAGTCGTCCGGACTAATGGTCAACTTGTTCATAGTCTGCAGTAACTTTACAGTATTGCAGGTTGAATTCTTCCCTTGCACTCGCCAAAGCCAATACGCAGGCCATTGTGCTCAGCGTAACCGCGAATAATAATCGTATCTCCGTTCTCGATGAAGGTTCTCGTGAGGTTCTCAGGAAGCTTAAGGGGGCGCTTGCCGTTCAATGTCAGTTCAAGCAACGACCCAAAACTATCCGGATCGGGGCCGCTGATCGTGCCTGACACAAGCAGATCCCCTACTTCCAGGTTACATCCGTTAATTGTATGGTGCGCTACTTGTTGTCGCAGGTTCCAATAGAGGTATCGTGAATTTGAGCGACAGATCAGCGTTTCGTTTCCACCATCAGGCTGAAGATACACCTCCAGCACAATGTCAAAGTTGAAAGCACCGGATGTTTGAAGATAGGGTAAGACCGGAGGGTCCTGCGCGGGACCTGGCACACGGACTGGCTCCAGTGCATCCAATGTTACGATCCACGGCGATATCGTACTTGCAAAATTCTTTCCGAGGAAAGGACCCAAAGGAACATATTCCCATTGCTGTATATCGCGCGCCGACCAGTCGTTAAACAACAACAGACCGGCTATGCATTCCTCAGCCTTATCGACCGGCACAGGTTGTCCTTGCGTACTGTTTCCACAAACAACAGCGGCGATCTCGAGTTCAAAGTCGAGTTTCTCAGTCGCGCCAAAATGAGGCACCTGATCATTAGGTCCCCTAAGCTGACCTCGGGGTCGAACAACAGGTGTTCCGGATACGACGATGGAGGACGCTCTACCATGATAAGCGACCGGCATGTGGCGCCAGTTTGGCAAGAGTGGATTCTCCGGATCGCGAAACAGGGCTCCGACATTGCTGGCGTGTTCCAGACTGCTGTAAAAGTCCGTATAGTTTGGCACCTTGATCGGCATCAACATCTGCACCTCCTTCATCGGGATGAGCGCGATCTCACGCGCGGGTCCGTTGTCACGCAGCTCATCGTTGTCGGCCCGTAACAAATCGGAGATGCGTTCGCGGACCTCGCGGATTTTTCGGCGACCAAGAGCGAGAAACGAGTTCAGCGTAGGCTGGTTAAAAATGCCAGGCGGAAGTCCCAATCCGTCGAGAAAACCATTTTCCTGCATGCAGACGAGGTCCAGCACGTAATCGCCAATAGCCACACAGGCAACGGGTGTGAGATACCGCGTCCGGAATATTCCGAACGGCAGATTTTGTATCGGAAAATCGGAACCGGGCGGAACGGTTACCCACGATGTGAGCCGCGGATCGTTGGGATCTGTCGTTTGCATGAGAAAATCAAAATTAACCGAATATTCTTTTGCCGAAAACGGGAGCCTTAGGAACTTGCTTACACCATGAATGCGCGTGAATGGCCCTCTGAGTTTGAATCCGGAATGAAGAGCCTCCTGGGCAGCGAATGGCCGGCGTTTCTTCAAAGTCTTGCGGAAAGCCCGCCTACGAGCATCCGGATAAATCCCGCAAAACCCTGCGGCGTTGATGTGGATACGCCCGTGCCATGGACGCAGTTTGGCGCTTATCTTCCCGTACGGCCAGCGTTCACACTCGATCCACGATTTCACGCTGGCGCATACTACGTGCAGGAGGCCAGTTCCATGTTCCTCGAACACGCGGTCCGCGCACATGTCAATCTAGAAAAGCCACTGAACGTACTCGACCTTTGCGCTGCTCCTGGCGGCAAATCGACACATCTGCTGAGCCTCCTCTCACCTTCGAGCCTGCTGGTCTCGAATGATACAATACGCTCGCGCGTGCCCATACTCTCGGAAAACCTGGAGCGATGGGGACACTGCAACGTTGTGGTCTGCAACAATGATCCTGAAGACTTTGGCCGGCTGCCCGGTTTCTTTGATGTCATCGTCGTAGATGCACCGTGTTCCGGCGAAGGGCTATTTCGCAAAAATCCTGATGCTACGTCACAATGGTCGCCCAGAGCCGTAGAACGATGCGCGGCAAGGCAACGTCGTATTCTCGCAGATGTCTGGCCATCGTTAAAGGAAGGCGGCATTTTGATCTATTCTACCTGCACTTACAACAAGCAGGAGAACGAGGAAAACCTTACCTGGTTTTCCTCACTTTACGGAGTCGAGTTTCTCTCCGTCAATGTACCCGATGAGTGGGGAATAGTGCAAAGCCACGACAATGCAACAGGCTATCGCTTTTTCCCGCATAGGGTGCGTGGCGAAGGATTTTTCATGTCGGTACTCCGCAAGGGGGAAGAACCTGTTGCGGGACGCAGCGGAAAGGCCAAGTCGATGCTTGCCAATCCTCCGTCTGATGCCGTGCGACGATTGCGACCCTGGATTCGGAATGCCGACAATTTGTTTTTCTTTATTCACGACAACACGCTGCACTTCCTTCCTGCGCAGAAACATGAAGACGTTTCATGGATCTTGCAAAACCTCACGATCATGTCGGCCGGAACGGCTGCCGCAAGCGTCAAACACACCAAGCTGGTGCCTCAGCACAGTCTGGCACTCTCGCTGTGGCTCGATAAAAGTCAGGTCGCTACGCTGCCCGTGGACGAAGCAGGTGCGATCGCCTACCTCCGCAAGGAGCCCCTGCGTGCCTCTTTGGAAAAAGGCGGATATGCCGTTGTTACGTTTAATGACCTGCCACTGGGCTGGGTGAACGTCCTTGGCAACCGAATCAACAGTCTTTTCCCCTCCAACCGCCGGATTCGGATGGCGGCTCCGGAGGTGGACGTCTGATCTGGCGAATCACCCTGATTTGCTTATTTTTGCGACCCGGCAGCAGTGTCGCTGCCTTTTCAATAAGTCATACGCCGTATGCTTTCAACGAAGTACGATCCCGCCCGGGTAGAAGATAAGTGGTACAGCTACTGGATGGAACGCGGCTTTTTCCATTCGGAACCCAATCCCGATAAGGAGCCGTACTGCATCGTGATCCCTCCCCCTAACGTCACCGGCGTATTGCACATGGGGCACATGCTGAACAACACCATTCAGGATGTCCTCATTCGCAAAGCGAGAATGGAAGGAAAAGAGGCATGCTGGGTACCTGGTACCGACCATGCATCGATTGCCACCGAAGCGCGCGTGGTAGCGATGCTGCGCGAAAAGGGAATTAAGAAATCGTCGCTCACCCGCGAGGAATTTCTCAAGTATGCCTGGGAGTGGAAAGAAAAATACGGCGGAATAATTCTTGAACAGCTCAAGAAATTAGGGGCATCGTGCGACTGGAAGCGCACAAAGTTCACGATGGATGACGATTACTACGCCGCCGTCATCGATGTATTCATAGACCTATACCAGAAAGGTTACATATACCGCGGAATGCGAATGATCAACTGGGATCCAGTTGGACGCACTGCCTTGTCCGACGACGAAGTCCAGCACCGCGAAGTACAATCCAAGTTGTACTACATACGCTATCCGCTGGAGGGCAGTGACAATGAATTTGTCACCATCGCTACAGTGCGGCCCGAGACCATCATGGCCGACACCGCTGTTTGCATTAACCCAAAGGATGAACGCTTCCGTCACCTCAAAGGAAGACACGTCTATGTCCCGCTCATCAACAGGCGCATTCCCATCATCGAAGACGAATACGTGTCGATGGAATTCGGTACAGGGTGTCTCAAGGTAACACCTGCGCACGACGCCAACGACTACGAGCTGGGGGTCAAGCACAACCTTGAAGTGATCGACATTCTTAACGAGGATGGCACACTGAATGAGAAGGCTCAAATATTGATTGGTGAAGACCGCTTCGACGCGCGCAAGAAGATTGCGCAAATGCTTGAAGAGAAAGGATATCTCGCGAAGGTCGAAGACTACACCTCCAACGTTGGTTTTTCAGAGCGGACGCACGCCGTTATTGAACCGCGACTTTCGCTGCAGTGGTTCGTCAGGATGAAGGAACTGACACGTCCGGCACTCGAAAACGTGATGAACGACAACATCCGTCTGATACCGGCGAAGTTCAAGAATACGTACAGCCACTGGATGGAGAACGTACGCGACTGGTGCATATCACGTCAACTGTGGTGGGGTCACCGTATTCCCGCGTGGTACGACAAAGACGGAAAGTACGTCGTTGCGCGCACCAAAGAGGAAGCGATCAAGGAATATCGCCACTCGTTTCCCGACGCAACTGATGTTGAGTTAACTCAGGACCCTGACGTTCTGGACACGTGGTTCTCCAGCTGGTTATGGCCGATCGCAGTGTTCGACACGTCCGTATTCAGAAATCCGGCAAACAAAGGCAACCGGGACCTCAATTATTATTACCCGACGAATGACCTGGTCACCGCACCGGAAATTCTCTTCTTCTGGGTGGCGCGCATGATCATTGCCGGATATGAGTACCGCGGTGAGAAGCCGTTCCGCAATGTGTATCTCACGGGCATTGTACGCGATAACCAGGGACGCAAGATGTCGAAGTCGCTGGGAAATTCTCCCGACGCACTGGAGCTCATCGCAAAGTATGGTGCAGACGCGGTGCGCACAGGAATGCTTTTCAGCTCGCCTGCCGGCAACGACCTCCTGTACGATGAGAAGCTCGTCGAACAAGGACGCAACTTTGCCAACAAAATCTGGAACGCCTTCCGCCTTGTGAAGGGATGGAAGACTGCGGATATCGAGACCTCCGATGTAAATGTAGTGGCGACGGAGTGGTTCGAAGCACGGTTAAACAATGCCCTTACCACACTCGAGGACCATTTCACCAAATTCAGGGTGTCGGATGCGTTGATGACGCTGTACAAGCTGATATGGGAAGACTTCTGTTCCTGGTACCTTGAAATGATCAAGCCAGAGTTTGGGAAGCCCATTGACGCTAAGACATATTCAAACGCAGTCGCTTTCTTCGAAACTGTGCTGAAGGCGTTGCATCCTTTTATGCCCTTCATCACAGAAGAACTCTGGCAGGAGCTAAGCGATCGCGAAGAAGGCGCGAGCATTATGGTTGCGCCATGGCCGAAGGCAGGCGTCACAAATTTTGAATATTGTGCGCAGCGTGAATCCCAGGCATTGGGACGCGCTCTTGACGATAAAAGAGATAAACTGATAGAAAAAATACTGGAAGGCATTTCATTCATACGAAAAGTTCGCCAGCAATCCGGAGCCCGGCATGCCGATATTTCTACGCTTTACATCGTGGCGGATCCGTCGGCAAAGGCTGAAGTATCTATATGGCAGGGTATCATTGAAAAACTTGCCAACGCGAAGCTTCATTTTGGGGATGGCGACTTACCGGATGCTGCGTACGATACGCATCACGACGGCGTGATCACGTGGCACGTTCTGAGAGCCGTTAAGGACAGGGAAGCGCAGATTGCGCAGCTGCAAAAAGATCTGGCCTACCAGCGCGGTTTCCTGGCATCAGTCGAAAAGAAATTATCCAACGAACGCTTCGTCGGCAGCGCACCACCGCACGTCGTCGAAAATGAACGGAAGAAAAAAGCCGACGCCGAGCAGAAGATCAAGGCGCTTGAAGAGTCGCTATCGAAGCTCTAGTGTTGAAGCTCTTCACCACAGAGGCACAGGGAACACAGAGGGCCACGGAGAACCTTTCCTTTGTGCGAACTACAACGATCGTGCGGAGTCGGAAAACTTGTGCCACTCGTCTTTAGTGTAAGGAGAGCACGGGCGCCGCAAACGGCACAGGAAGATCCCACAAATTCAACTGTATACGAGACCTCCCGACACAATTAGTGGCCACCTGCCGCAAGGCAGGCTGCGACCTTCTTGCATAATTGGCGGTCAGGACACCAGAAGCGACTCCGTACAAAAGTATTTAACGCACGAAGAAAGAATCTCCGTGGCCCTCAGTGCCCTCTGTGCCTCTGTGGTGAGGTATCAAAACCTCGCCGCCAGCAGCAACTCAATATTCTTATACTTCAACCCGAACTTCCTCGCAAGGAACTCATTCGTCAGCCCACCGCGATAGGCATAAACGCCTTTCATGAACCATTTGTGATTGAAGATCATCTCTTCAACGCCGCCTTCTTCGGCAGCGCGGAGGATGGTAGGCGTGAAGATGTTGCTGAGGGCAGTCGTTGCAGTGTGGGCAACGCGAGATGCGATGTTGGGAACGCAATAGTGAATGACATCGTACTTACGGAAGACGGGATCGTCGAGTGTTGTCACTTCTGACGTCTCTACACATCCGCCCTGATCGACGCTCAGGTCGATGATCAGTGAATCGGGACGCATCTGGCTTACCATCTCCTCGGTGATGACGTGTCGTGCCCTACCCTTCTCTGCACGCAGCGCACCGATGACGACGTCTGCCGTCTTGAGTGTGTTGACCAGCGTGTAGGTGTCTATCGTTGACGTGTAAATCTGCTGACCCAGGAGATGCTTGATGCGTCGCAGCTTGTAGAGGTGGTTATCGAATACCTGAACGCGGGCTCCGAGACCGATAGCTGCCCTGGCTGCGTACTCCGCAACCGTTCCTGCGCCGATAATAACGACCTTCGTGGGAGGCACACCCGTGATCCCGCCAAGGATGACACCTTTTCCCTTGTGGACCGTCGACAGATATTCCGAGGCTATCGGGATGACGCAGCTTCCTGCGATCTCGCTCATAGCACGGATTATGGGCATACCGCCTACTTTATCTTCGATGAATTCGTAAGCCAGTGCGGTAATCTTTTTCTTGAGGATGGCCTGCAGACGGTCGGTGGTGAACTGGCCAAGCTGAATGGCCGAGATGAGGGTCTGCCCGGGATGCATCATCTCGATCTCCGCCGCTGTCGGAGGTTCAATCTTCAGAATGACATCCGCCTTGTACACTTCCTGCGGGGAGTAGACAATTTTTGCGCCGGCGTCGCTGTAGTCCTTGTCGCTGAATTTTGCACCCTCTCCGGCCTTTGTTTCAACCCAGATCTCGTGTCCGTTCTTGACGAGGAGCGCCACGCCGTCAGGGGTGAGGCTGATGCGGTTTTCCTGGAAAGATATCTCACGCGGAAGCCCTATAAAAAATGAGTGTTTCCCCTTGCCTACTGGCATGAGTTGCTCCTGTGGATAAAGGCTGGTTTTGGCAAGCGCTTCAAAACCGGGTTTCCGCTTCTCCGTCATGGATGGATATCGCTATAGTTCGTTCATCATCGTCGGCGGCCGCAATTGCGACCGCAACGTGCCGGGCAGGGATGAGTGAAGGGATCTTTTCTGGCCACTCGACAAAACAATACGATCCGGAATAAAAATATTCCTCCGTACCAATATCATAGGCCTCCTGCTCACTCCTGATGCGGTAAAAATCAAAATGGTACACCTTCTCGTCGCCCAGCGGATACTCGTTCACAATAGAGAAGGAAGGGCTGCTGACCGTGTCCGTTACACCCAAGGCGGCGCATAGCGCCTTAATTAGGGTGGTCTTGCCGGAGCCCATTTCTCCAAAAATCAACCATACCCGGATACCGCCGCCCATCCCGATCAGGGTATGTGCCAACGTCTGTAGCCCCTCTAAACCTACCCGATAGCTGGCCACGGCACGCGCATCAGGATACATTTTTCGAATTTAAGAAAATAATGGGGATTATCATTTCCTCCATACTCACTCCACCGTGCTGAAAAGTATCTTTATAGAAATTTACGTAGTAGTTATAGTTGTTAGGGTACGCAAAGAACTGATCCTCGATGGCGAAAACGTATGAAGTTGACACATTGATCTTGGGGAGGAACAGCCGTTCCGGGCGAGGCACTTCCATCACTTTGTTACCCTCGTATCCCAGATTCTTACCCTGCTTGTAGCGCAGATTCGTGTTCACGTTGCGGTCGCCAATAATCTTGAAAGGTCGCTTTACCCGGATGGTGCCGTGGTCGGTAGTGAGGATAACCTTCGCCTTCCGTTCAGAAATCTTCCTGAGCGTATCCAGCAGCGGTGAGTGCAGGAACCAGGACTGGGTCAGCGAGCGATAGGCCGACTCATCAGGCGCAAGCTCTCGCACCATTGCCATGTCCGTCCTGGCGTGCGACAGCATGTCAACGAAGTTGTACACAATTACGTTCAGATCATTCTGAAACAGGTTCGTTACCGTGTCGGCAAGGTCGCGCCCTTCCTGCAGATTCTTTATCTTATTATAAGAATGTCGGATGTTCAGGTTGTTCTTGCGAAGCTGTCGTGCAAGAAACTCGTGCTCGAAATTGTTCTTGCCCTCGTCTACATCTTCGCCTATCCATAGGTCGGGGCTCGATTTGGCCATCTCGCTGGGGAGCTGTCCGGAGAAAATTGCATTTCGCGCATAGGCCGTTGTGGTGGGAAGAATTGAATAGTAGGTGCTCTCCTCCTCCACAGAAAAGTATGCCGAAAGTGCAGGTTCGATAACCTTCCACTGATCGTAGCGGAGGTTGTCGATCACGACAAGAAACACAGGTTCACCTTTACCCAGTTCGGGAAAGACCTTTCGCTTCATCAACTGGTGCGACAGCAAAGGACGTTGCGCGTTCGCGTCGTTGAGCCACTGCTCGTAATTCCGGATAATGAACCGTGCAAAGTTGGCGTTAGCCTCGATCTTCTGCATTTCCAGGACATCGGCCATTTCAGCGTTGTCGGCCTGATCCATTTCGATTTCCCAGAAGACAAGTTTCTTGTACAGTTCAGCCCACTGTTCATGGTTCATGTCATCCTGGAAGGCCATGCTGATCTTGCCGAACTCCTGCTGATAGCTGAGATTTGTCTTCTCGATGACGAGACGTTTGTTTTCGAGAATTTTCTTAACCGACAGCAGTATTTGGCTTGGGTTAAGCGGCTTTATGAGATAGTCGGCGATCTTGGAGCCGATCGCCTCTTCCATGATGTGCTCCTCTTCGTTCTTGGTGATCATTACAACGGGCAGATTGGGCTTGTTGTTCTTGATCTGGCTTAACGCTTCCAGCCCCGACATCCCCGGCATGTGTTCGTCAAGAAAGACGACGTCAAAGTGCCGCTCATCAGTTAGCTCAACGGCCTCGGTGCCGTTGTTCACTGGCGTGATATCATAGCCCCGTTGTTCGAGAAACAGGATGTGCGGCTTTAGCAGATCGATTTCGTCATCTGCCCACAATATGCTATATCTTTGCATGTTGCTGTTTTTTTACAAATTTAACCATTAACAGCCCAGTATTTAAGCTGCGAACCCAACATTGGGCGAGCAGTAAACCCCTTGATGGAATATCGCTCAGGTGAACAAGAAAAAGATCATTAACGATCCCCTTTATGGGTTTATAACCATCCGGAGCGAGCTGATATTCGATATTATAACCCATTCCTGGTTCCAAAGGTTGCGTCATATCCGCCAACTTGGCCTCACTGAATTTGTTTACCCCGGAGCACTCCATACCCGTTTCCAGCACGCGCTGGGCGCGATGCACCTTATGGGCAGGGCGCTTGACAACCTCCGCCATCGGGGGATTGAGATTTCAGACCAGGAGTACGAGGCGGCACAATTGGCGATCCTGCTGCACGACATGGGTCACGGACCGTTTTCCCACTCCCTGGAACAAACACTGCTTGATGGCGTACACCATGAAAGCATTTCGTACCGGTTCATGCAGGAACTGAATCGTCAGTTTAACGGTGCGCTAAGCATGACGCTGGAGATGTTCCGGAACAGCTATCCCAGAAAGTTCTTTCACGCGCTGGTTTCCAGCCAGCTCGATATGGATCGCCTCGACTACCTTAACCGCGACTCGTTCTTCACGGGCGTTCAGGAAGGCCGAATTGGAGTAGACCGCATTATCGCGATGCTCAACGTTCATGACGATGAGCTGGTGGTCGATGAAAAAGGAATCTACAGTATTGAAAACTTCCTGAGCGCTCGGCGCCTGATGTACTGGCAGGTGTATCTGCATAAAACCACCGTTAGCGTGGAGCGGATGCTTGTCAATCTGATTCGCCGCGCGCGTGATCTGGTCGCAAGCGGCCACAAGCTCATGGCGAGCGATGCATTGCAGTATTTTCTGAAGGCCCCCGTCGGGCTCGAGGCGTTTCGCGACACAAGAACGCTTGACGCATTTGGATCTCTTGACGATCATGACATATGGGGAGCGCTCAAGATGTGGCAAACTCACAGCGACCCGATACTTTCAGAATTATGCAGGATGATTATTGAGAGAAGAATCTTCAGGATTGTATTAAGTAATGAACCCGTCAGCAAGTCGCAAGTCGAGCAAGTGCGACGCATGGTCACGCGTCACTACAAACTCCTGAGGTCCGAATCGGTTTACCTGTTTTCTCTTGGTACGGTTACGAACGAAGCGTACACAGAAGGACAAAAGATCCACATCCTCACGAAGCAGGGCAAACGCATTGACGTGGCTCAGGCGTCAGACCTTCCCAACATTAAGGCGTTGAGCAAAATCGTCAAAAAAAACTATCTCTGCTGGCCCAAACATCTATCTTTGTGAAATTGGTCAGAAACCACCCGTCGACGGGTAGGTTTGGGGCCGTTCCTACAACATTGCGTCTATGGAACTAACGGTCAACCAGATCGCCCAGATGCTGGGCGGCGAAGTTTTGGGAAGAGGGGACGACAAGATCAATATGCTGGCAAAAATCCAGGATGCCCGAAAGGGGCAGATTGCTTTTTTGTCTAACCCGAAATACGAACAGTTCATTTACACCACCGAAGCCACCGCTGTAATCGTCAAGAAAGATTTTGCTCCCCGAAAGGATGTAAAATCGACGCTCATCAAGGTGGATGATCCCTACGTCAGCTTCACAACACTCCTTGAAGAATATCACAAGCTCATCAGCTTTCAGAAAAGCGGCGTTGAAGAACCGTGCTATGTCGGAAAGGATACGAAGATCGGCGGCAACTCCTATCGCGGCGCGTTTTCATATATTGGAAATAACTGCCTCATCGGCGACAATGTCAAAATCTACCCGCATGTCTACATAGGAGACAACGTGCGGATAGGCAATGACACGATTCTGCATGCGGGAGTGCGGATCTATCCGGATACCATCATCGGAAACAACGTAGTCATCCATTCCGGTACAGTGATCGGCAGCGATGGCTTTGGATTCGCGCAACAGGAGGACGGAACATATAAAACCATTCCCCAGCTGGGGAGAGTTGTCATCGAAGATAATGTCGCCATCGGCGCAAACACGGTGATTGACTGCGCAACATTTGCTGGCGATGCTACGGTGATTCGTGCCGGAGTTAAGCTGGACAACCTGATACAGGTTGCGCACAACGTTGAGATCGGTCGGAACACGGTAATTGCGGCCCAGACGGGCATATCGGGTTCTACAAAAATCGGCGAAAACTGTATGCTGGCAGGACAGGTAGGCATTGCAGGACACCTCGTTATTGCCAACAACACCAGTCTCGGAGCACAGGCGGGGGTCTCCAAGTCGATTACCAAGGAAGGACAGCGCCTGATAGGATATCCTGTCTTTGACATTAAGGAGTATTTCCGCTCATACGCGGTGTTTAAGAAACTCCCCGATCTGAATTACCGACTGAAGGAACTGGAAGAAAAGGTCAATGCCCTCGCCAACCACACCTGAAACCACGGCAACAGCCCCCATAACCCGAAAATTGGAATATCCGGATAATTGGGGTTAAATTTGCGCCACTTTTGCAGGCAAAAATGTTAAATATCAAACAACAGACAATCCGGAAGGCAGTCACCCTCTCCGGGGTTGGACTCCACACTGGAGTTCAGACCAACATGACATTTGTTCCCGCAAAGCCCAACCATGGAATCAAGTTTCAACGTGTCGATATATCAGGATCACCGATAGTTGATGCCGATTGCGACAACGTAGTGGACGTGTCGCGCGGAACAACCATCGAACAAAGCGGAGCCCGGGTAAGCACCATCGAACATACGCTCGCCGCTCTGGTTGGACTCGAGATCGACAATGTCTTGATCCAGCTTGACGGTCCCGAATGTCCGATCATGGACGGCAGTTCCAAGCCTTTTGTTGAAGTTCTTAAAGACGCTGGTGCAGAAGAGCAGAATGCCCTCCGCGACTTCTTCGAAGTGCAGGAACCTATCTTCTATCGCGAAGCTGCCCGCAACGTTGAAATCGCTGCCCTCCCGCTTGACGACTATCGCGTAACAGTGATGATCGACTACAACTCTCCCGTTCTCGGAAGTCAGCACGCATCCATCACCGACATCCGCCAGTTCGAAAAGGAAATCGCATCGTGCCGCACGTTCTGCTTCCTTCACGAACTGGAAATGTTGTACAAGAATAACCTGATTAAAGGTGGCGACCTCAACAACGCGATCGTCATCGTAGATCGCGTGGTGAAGGACGATGAGCTCGAGAATATCGCGAAGATGCTCGGTAAGCCAAAGGTTGCCGTGAAGCAGGAAGGCATTCTCAACAACATCGAACTTCGATACAAGAACGAACCGGCGCGTCACAAGCTTCTTGACATTGTTGGCGACCTCGCACTCGCGGGCCGGCCACTCAAGGCGCAGGTACTCGCGGCACGGCCGGGTCACGCGGCCAACGTTGCCTTCGCGAAGAAGCTGAAGAAGGCGATGCAGGAAGCCGACAAGAAGGGAAGACCGAAATACAACCCGAGCCTTCCGCCGGTCATGGACATCAACAAGATCACGGCAACCCTTCCCCACCGCTATCCATTCCTGCTCATCGACAAGATTATTTACCTCGACAACGAAAGCGTTGCAGGTGTAAAGAACGTTACTGCCAATGAATACTTCTTCCAGGGCCACTTCCCAGGTAACCCGGTATTCCCCGGTGTGCTGCAGATCGAGGCCATGGCACAGATCGGCGGTATACTGGTCCTTAACACGGTGCCTGACCCGGAAAACTATTGGACGTATTTCCTCGGAATCGAAAATATGCGCTTCAGAAAGATGGTGTTGCCGGGTGACACGCTGGTAATCCAATGCGACCTGCTCGCACCCATCAAGCGCGGCATAGCGAAAATGTACGGACGAGGCTTCGTCGGAAATACCCTGGTTTGTGAGGGTACCATGACCGCCAGCATCGTCCGCAAAGATTGAATGCATGAGTTTTCACCACCTTGCTAATATTCATCCCGATGCCAAAATCGGGAAAAACGTTACTATTGAAGCATTCGCCACTGTTCAAGCCGACGTTGTTATTGGCGACAACTGTTGGATTGGCCCTAACGCCGTGATCTGGAATGGCGCAAGACTCGGAAATGGCGTCCGTGTCTATCCCGGCGCCTCAGTATCATCTATACCACAGGATCTGAAGTTTGCCGGAGAAAAAACGGAAACGTTTATCGGCGACAATACCGTCATCCGCGAGTACGTCACGGTGAGCTGCGGAACGAGCGACAAGTACAAAACCGTGATTGGCAAGAACTGCCTCCTGATGGCATATGTCCACGTCGCTCACGACTGCATCATCGGTGACAATTGCATACTTGTTAACGCGGTTCAACTCGCAGGCCACGTTGAAGTTGACGACTGGGCCATCATCGGTGGGGCAAGCGCACTCCACCAGTTCGTGAAGATCGGTGCCCACGTCATGATCTCGGGAGGCTCGCTCGTTCGTAAAGATGTACCGCCATACGTGAAGGCAGCACGTGAACCCCTCGCCTATGCAGGTGTCAACACGGTAGGACTTCGTCGCCGTGGATTTACTTCGGAAAAGATCAGCGAAATCCAGGAGATCTACCGCTACATTTTCATGAAGGGAATGAACAACAGCAAGGCGCTGGAAGAACTTGAACGCAAGATGCCTGTATCCGAAGAACGCGACGCCATCATCAACTTCATTCGCAATTCGGAACGCGGCATTATGAAAGGTTACGGCGGGACCGATTAAATCCACAAAAGTGAGCCGCATGCGGGTTGAACCCGACATTCAAACTGCCAAGCCGGAATCAACCACCTCATTCCGTATTGCCACACAAAAACTCGGCAAGCGGTTCAACCGCGACTGGATTTTTCGCGACCTTTCCTTCACTTTTCAGTCGGGTACCGTCTATGCCATCACCGGTCCTAACGGCTCCGGCAAATCGACCCTCATGCAAATACTCTGGGGTCAGATGCCGCAAACAACCGGTACCATCCAATACTTCCAGGGTACCTCCCCAATCGAACTCGAGAGCCTGTATCGCCACGTGGCAATGGCCGCACCGTACATGGATCTGATCGACGAGTTCACGTTGGAAGAACAGCTAAGGTTCCATTTCCGATTACGGAAGTGTCGCGACAATATGGATGTGCCTCAGCTGCTCGAAGCATTGGACATGAAAAAATCCAGCGACAAATACGTAGGTAATTTTTCGTCCGGAATGAAACAGAGGGTGAAGCTTGGACTCGCTCTTCTAACAGAGGCGGAAGCAGTTTTCCTTGATGAACCCGGAACGAACCTCGACGAAAAGGCCTTTGCCTGGTATCTCGAACTCCTTAAAAACGTCCCCGCAAACGTCGTGATTTTTATAGCCTCAAACCAGCCACGGGAATACCCCGCAGATGCGATCCGGCTCGATTTGACGGCTTTTAAGTAGGTTTGAGGTCATTTCCAACGTCCCAATGCTGGAAAATTCGATCAGGGCGCTTTCAGGGCGGACAGGATTGTTTGATTTTTCTTTATTTAGTGGCAAATTCGTGTTTACTAACTTTTTGAAAATGAAAGTAATACATAGAGTGCTGTCTCTCCTGGTCGCTGTAGCGATAGCAGTATCGTTCACAAACTGTGGCGAAGATGGCGGTGGCAGCAAGTCGGAAGAAGAAGTACAACTCGGCAAACTTGTCGGAACCTGGACGTTATCCTCAGCAACATTGGATGGCGACGTCAGAACATCGGATTTTCCCGGCCTAACGCTTACCCTATCCGGTACTTTCAGCCAGGGAGGCACTTACGCTTACAGCTTCACGGGCACCAGGCCTAATCCAAGCCCCTGGCCCGAGAACGGTACTTGGAAGTTCGACGCTAATCCCAATTCACAAATCATTCGCCTCAACGACAACCAGAAAATGAACTACACCCTGGGCAACGGCAACGCACAGCTTACCATCGAATTCAACTATCAGGGCGGAGGCTTTGCCGGAGGCAGAATTGAGGAGGTTAACGGAAACTGGCAATTTGTATTTACGAAGTAATTGGCAGATCGAACGATCTGATAATAACAAAATGGGACGCACTACTGTGTGTCCCATTTTTATTTCAATACCACTACGGTAATCCCATCCCCTCCTCTTTCAATGTGTTCGTCAGAAACTGACGCTACTTCGCGATATCGCCTCAAATGTTCGCGAACCACTTTGCGGAGCACACCCTCGCCTTTGCCGTGAAGGATTCTGAGTTCACCCGCGTCGAGAAGTATCGCCGTATCCATGAAACGCTCTAACATAGGCACAGCCTCCTCTACGCGCTTACCGCGTAGATCCAATGTGTTATTGAAATGTGATCGCTTCTCAAGAAGTGACAGGCCGGTGTTTTGTCGTGCTGGTGTCGACTGAGAAACCTTGCCTGTAGCTTTTTCCAGTTTACCCAAGTCAACGACCGACATAATCTCACCGAACTGAACGACAGCATTCCGACCTTTGATCGATTGCAGGATGCCCTTACCTTCCTGACCCACAATCCGCACGTAGTCCCCTTCCTTCAGTTCCGGCGCCGGCTTTTCGGTTGTTTCGGCCGAACGTACCCGGTTCTTAAGCTCCTGCAACTCGCGACGCACGCGCATGGTCTCCTTGCGCTCTGCACTGTTCTCACGAATATGCCGGATGGTCTTTTCAATCTTTCGGTTGACATCATTCAGCAGGTTCTCGGCATCTTTTTTTGCGCGCGCCAGTATCTCCTTCTTCTGCGCCTCCAGCGTTGCATGAAGTTTCTCGTACTTTTCGAGAGTCTCCCTTAATACGCGTTCGTCGCGAGCGATTTGATCCTGCTTTTGTCTTAACTCCTCCTGTTCCCGTGCGAGCCTGCGCATGAGCACTTCGATGCCTTCCAGTTCATGCCCCACGAGCCTGCGCGCTTCGTCGAGTGTGCTTTCAGGTAAGCCCGTTGCGCGGGCTATCTCCAGAGCGAAAGAGCTGCCGGGTCTGCCAATGTCGAGGATATACAAAGGCGACATGCTCTGTTCGTCAAAGCGCATCGCAGCATTGCGGATGCCAGCCCGCTGGCCCGCAAACACTTTCAGGTTATAGTAGTGCGTAGTTACAACACCCCACACGCGCCTTTTCAACAGTTCCTCCAGCACAGCCTGCGCAATAGCACCACCGAAATTCGGGTCCGTTCCGGAACCCATTTCATCAATGAGAACGAGCGACTTTTCATCGGAGCGGCGGATGAACAGGTTCATGTTCTTCAGGTGGCTGCTGTATGTGCTCAGGTCGTTCTCAATAGATTGCTGATCTCCAATGTCAAGGAACATGCTTCCGAATATGCCCATGACGGAATCCGGATGGGCCGGAATGAGCAGACCACACTGGAGCATGTACTGGAGCAGTCCGACCGTTTTCAGACATACTGATTTTCCTCCGGCGTTAGGTCCGCTTACGAGGAGCATTCGATCCTTATCATTAAGATCGATCGACAGCGGTACCACCGGTCGCCTTGCTTTCAGCGTCAGAAAAAGAAGGGGGTGACGCGCCTCACGCAATTGCAACGCCGGCTCTGGTCTCAAGTCGGGAAAGTGTGCCTGAATAATGCGCGCATACTTTGCCTTTGCTCGAATGAAGTCGATCTCAGTGAGGAAATCGAAAGCAAGCCTCAGGTCATCATATCGGGCGCGTATACCATCCGTTATATTGGTAAGAATTCGAACAACTTCGCGTCGTTCAGCGTGTTCGTATTCTCTGATCTCGTTATTGGCGTCCAGCATCTCGGCGGGTTCCATGAACACCGTCTGTCCGGTCGCCGATTCGTCGAGCACAAAGCCGCGCAGTCTCCGCTTGTGTTCAGCAAGAATGGGAATCACGACACGACCTTCCCGTATCGTCGGCAGCGCTCCTTCCGGCACCCACTTTTCGGCAACGGCTTTTGAAAAGATTTGTTCCGAGAGACTTCTTAGCCTTGCCTGCTGTTCGCGCAGGCGCTTGCGAATGCGGGCAAGTTCCGGAGTGGCGTTGTCGCGTACGCGTGCTCGTTCATCAATTTGCTTGGCAATGACGGAAGCAACGTCCGAGACGTCCGGAACGGGATCAGCCAGATCGGCCAGCGACGGACACCACTCCCTTGATCGACGGAGAAACGACTTACAGGCATTCACCGTTTCGATTGCACCGGCCATGTCAAGCAGTTCCTGTTCCTCCAGGTAGTTTCCTGCAGGAAATATTTTGCCTCTCCATTGTTCCGGATCGTGGAAATGCGATGCCGGGAACGCCTCACCCTTCTCGAAAATGCGAACGAACTCGAGCGCATGACTTAGCAGAAGTCGAATCGCGTTGAAGTCTGTAAGGAAACGCATGGCTTCCACGCGGCGCACGGCTGCGGGCGACAGGCAATTTTCGGAAAGGTGACGGCGTATTTGGTCAAAGCCGAGTTTCTCTTCCAACTGATCCGGGTAGATCATAGGATTATTGGACGGGTAGGGAGAGCCTTTGCTCCTGCAGATTGAGTGAGTCGACGAGGGCAGAAAATACCGATTCCCACTCGTCAGGATGATTTACGTAATAGTCAAAGGATCGGATAAACTCCTCGCGGGTGATGCCGGCATCCTCAAACAACCGGTCTTCCATCCGGGCGAAGAATTTTCGAGCGGAGTCGGGGCGCAGTCCAAGACGGCTCACATGTTCCTCGGCAATGTACAGGGACCGCAGCGTCTGGACCATTTTGTCCTGTGACATAATGTCCCTGGGCTGCCGTTGCTTTTCACACGACAATATCCCCAGGATGCCCACAACCAGTATTGCTACTAACCTCATATACAATTGCTTACCATTCAACCTGAGGAATTGCCTATGCCCAGCGCCCGGGCAGCAAAATAATCATATTTGTTCTATTTTTGACGCTTATCACACGTGGTGGGATGAAGGACCTGATCAAGAAACTCCGGAACTATGAAATCCAGATTCGCAAGGCAATCAACAGCCAGATGCAGGGCGATTTCCGTTCCGTATTCAAGGGTTCAGGGTTGGAATTCGACGATGTCCGTCCTTATCAATATGGGGACGACATCCGCACCATCGACTGGAACGTGTCCGCAAAGGGACATGGCACCTTCGTAAAAACCTTCCGCGAAGAAAAAGAACAGACCGTATTCTTTATCCTGGACGTCAGCGCGTCGGAAGACATCGGGCGGCCGGGAAAGACCAAGGCCGACATTGGCAAAGAGATCTGCGGTGTACTCACACTCTCCGCAGTAAAGGAATCGAGCCACGTGGGATTGATCTGCTTTTCAGATCAGAAAGAAAAGTATTTGCGGCCGTCCAAAGGATCGGCACAAGCCTACCAGATCATTTCTGCGTTGGTCAACCTTAAGCCTCAGTCCAAACGAACGGATCTTTCAAAAGCGTTGGCCTTTGCGCTCAACACCATCAAACGCCGAAGCGTAGTCATCCTTATTTCAGACTTCATCGATGAGGATTCATACTTCGACAACCTCAGGGCGCTGGCGCGGCGTCACGACCTGGTGATCATTCACATCACCGACAAACGCGAAACGCACCTACCCAAACTCGGCATCGTTCCGATCCTTGACAAGGAATCGGGCAAGACACTGTGGATCAATACATCGTTCGGCAACTTCAGGCACCTGCTCAGCAGCAGCCTGGCGGGACGAAAAGAGACCCTTGAACGATTCTGCCGCAAACATCAGATCAACTTCATCTCACTGGACACCGAGGAAGATTACGTTCCCAAACTTCTGCGGTTGTTCAAAATTCGAAACAAGACCGTAAAAACGACCTGAAGCAACGCGACCGTATGACATTGAGGATTGCCCTACTTTCCGTTGCCGTCAGTCTTGCGTGGCCCGCGACAGCACAGGAGGAACCAACCGTGCGCGGAAGGTTTCTCAGTGACAGCATTCGCATTGGAGAAGAAGCGATATATGTACTCGGCGCGACTTATCCTCAAAACGTTGATGTACTATTCCCCGACTCAACTGTCAATACTTTTCCTTTTGAATACGCACGACGCGAATACTTTCCCACGGTGACGCGGAACGGTGTCAGTCGGGACAGCGTTGTGTACTACTACCGAACCTTTGAGCCGGATTCTGTCCAGACGCTTTCTTTGCCAGTATACGTCGTACACGAGCGAGATTGCACCGCTGTGTATACTGCGGCTGACAGCTTATTCCTGAAACGCGTCCTGATATTACCCGACACAGCCAAACTTGATGCCGTAACGCTGAAAGAGACGATCGCATTTGAGCGCATCCAAACATCCTTCGGGTGGGTGTTAGCGGCGGCCATTACCGGGCTCGTGATGCTCCTGGCTGCTGGTGCATATGCCGTGTTCGGAAAGACCATTCGCCGGCACTATCGCATGAGAAAGTTGCGAAGCAATTTCGCGCGGTTCATGGAAAGTTACACATCGAATCTTTCGCGTCTGCGTGAGAATGCTTCACCTGACGTGGCAGAATCCACAGTAAGTTTGTGGAAGAAATACCTGGAAAAACTCGAGCTCATGCCGTATACGAAACTCACGACGAAGGAGACGATCCAACTCATTCGGGATGACTCGATCCGGAAAAGCCTTCAATCCATCGACCGCTCAATCTATGGTGGGCAGGCCGTGGATGTAAAACCATTCGAGGGCCTGATGGACTTCGCGCGAGATAAATTTGAAAGGAAAATGGAGGAGGTGATGCATGAATGATACCAGCCTTCAATGGCTAAGCCTGGACTGGTTCACGCCTTCAACACTCCGCGCATTTACGTGGCAGTGGCCGGAGTTCCTTTACCTGATCCCGGCGGTAGTACTGCTGTTCTTCGTGCGCTGGCTCATTCGTCGTCGCTTCAACCAGAAGTTGCCGGTCGCCACAGTGAAACGCGACCTCCGCCCTTCTGCCGCGAATATTGTTCGTCTCCTGCCTGAGTTTTTGCTAATGCTCGTCCTGGCACTACTTCTCGTTGCCCTGGCGCGTCCACAACGTACGAATGAAATGGTGGAACAATGGACCGAAGGTATCGACATCATGCTCGCCCTCGACATCTCACAGTCCATGCAGATAGAAGACTTCACGCCCAACCGACTGGAAGCGGCCAAGCGTGTAGCGCGGGAATTCATAGAAGGAAGAGTTCAGGATCGTATCGGGATTGTCGTGTTCTCCGGTGACGCATTTTCACTGGCACCGCTGACCACAGATTATGACTTGCTGAAGCAATACCTCGATGAAATCAGTTACGACATGATCGAAAGCCGTGGCACTGCAATCGGGAGTGCCCTCGCGGTCGTCACGAACCGCATGCGCGAATCAACAGCAGCATCAAAAGTCTGTATTCTGCTAAGTGATGGTGACAGCAATGCCGGCAACATCGATCCGCTTACGGCAGCGGAGCTGGCATCCGCCTATGGCGTGCGCATTTATACCATCGTTGTGGGAAAAGAAGGCCTGGTGCCCATGGGAAAAGATTTCTTTGGCAGGCCGCAAATGTATCCCAATACCGTCGATGAAACGACGATGCGCCGTATCGCAGAGATTGGCGAAGGCGAGTTTTTCCGCGCGACAAACAACCAGGCGTTAAAGCAGGTCTTCGATCGTATTGATCAGTACGAAAAAGCCGAGATCAAAGAAACCCGTTACAAGGAAACGTCCGACTACTACTTCATATACCTCCAATGGGCAATAGCAGGCTTCCTGTTTTGGCTGCTGCTCAAGTCGACGTTCATTGCCAATATTCTGGAGGATTAACGCGGAAGTTCCTGGCGTACGCCGAGGAATGACACCCAGTCTTCAAGCTGTGCCTTGGTAAGCACGCGAGGAAACTTATTCTGTCCCCCTACTTTGCCTTTCGACTCCATCCATTCGTAGAAACGCTGTGTCGGAAGGACTTCGACAAAGATGTCTTTCAATGCAGCGCTGCGTTCAACAGCATAATCGTCGTTGAGTTTCTTCAAGGTTGCATCCAGGCGGTCGCGGAACAAAGCAGGATCAACCTGACTGTCGGTTCCAATGTACCACTGATGCGCAAACAACGAGTTGTGCGGTATGCCGGCGACGGTAAATTCGCGTACGCTGATGTTGAGTTCGTCTGCCACCAGACCAATTGCTTTCGTCATGTTGTCTACGGACAGGTGTTCACCGCACAGACTCAGGAAATGTTTCGTGCGGCCCGTGATAACAATTTCACTTTCTTCTATCGAGGTGAAGCGGATAACGTCTCCGATGAGATAACGCCATGCTCCGGCGCACGTCGAGAGAAGGAGAGCATACTCTTTCCCTTCCTCAACCTCGTCGATGAGCAGCGTTTCCGCATCAGGCCGGATCTCGCCCTGGCTGTTAAAGTTCTTTTCCTCAAAGGGGACGAACTCGTAAAAGATTCCGTTGTTCGTCACAAGGCGCATCGACCTCCGGTTAGGGTATGCCTGGAAGGCAATAAATCCTTCAGAGGCGAGATAAGTCTCGATGTAGTGAATTGGCCTGCCAAGCAGGTTAGCAAATCCCTTGCGATACGGCTCGAACGACACTCCCCCGTGCACATACACTTCGAGGTTGGGCCATATTTCGTGAATGTTCGGCACGCGGTAGTAGTCGATGATTTTCTCCATCAGGATTTGTATCCACGCAGGGACACCGACGATGATCCCAATGTCCCAGTCGACAGCCTTACGCGTGATTTTATCGAGTTTCGCATCCCAATCGCGCGTCTTCGCAATCTGTTTTCCGGGCTTATAAAAGTGTTGAAACCAGAAAGGCAATCGTGCTGCCTGGATGCCGCTCAGGTCGCCTTCAAAGTAGCTGCCCCGGTGGTTCAGGTGTGTACTCCCACCCAGCATGAGAATGCCCGATTCGAAGATGTGTGCCGGAAGGTCATACTTGGAGAGCGTAAGAATCTGTCGGATGCTTGTCTTTTGAATCGCCTTCGTCATGTCCTTGGTCACCGGTATGTATTTCGATGATGCCTCGGACGTGCCGGAGCTCAGTGCAAAATATTTTACCCGACCCGGCCAGCACACATTGCGTTCGCCCTGGAGGCAACGCTTCCACCATGTGTTAAATATGGCATCGTACGTGTGAATCGGGATGCGCGTCTTGAATTCCTGGTAAAAGTCGCGGGGGGAGGCACGGAAAGCGCGGAGGATATCATAAAAGCCATAGTGCTTTCCGAACTCGGTTTGGCTGGCCGCGATCAAAAGTTCTTTGAGCTCCTTTTTCTGAAGATCGAACGGCGAGGAGTATTCCTGCTCAAGCATTTCGCGGATGCGAATGCCTTTTTTGAGCAATTCTCCCAGTATAGCCATACTTTTGCAGCTGTTTTGATCCCCAACGGGGTGTCAAAATTACGGAATGAATGTCGAAAATAACATATCGCGATTAACCCGTACATTGCCCGCCGGCTGCAGGCTTGTGGCTGTCAGCAAAACACATGGGGTTGACAAAATTATGGCGGCATACAACGCGGGTCAGCGGATTTTTGGAGAGAACCGCGTGCAGGAAATGGTGGAAAAGCAGCCACAGCTTCCCGCCGACATTGAGTGGCACATGATCGGCCACCTGCAACGGAACAAGGTAAAATACATTGCAGATTTTGTCGCGCTCATTCACTCGGTAGATAGCGTAAAACTTCTGCATGAGATCAACCGGCAGGGCGAGCGTGTGTCCCGGGTAATACCCTGCCTGATACAGGTACACATCGCAGAAGAGGAAACGAAATTCGGATTTGGTCCCGACGAAGTTCCCGAAGTCGTAACGTCACCAACAACAGCAGATCTGCACCATGTTGAAATCAGGGGCCTCATGGGTATGGCCACGCTGACAGACGATGAGGAACAGATCCGGCGTGAGTTCCGGGGGCTGCGTGAGTTGTTCGACAAGATAAAGACCATGAACACGCCGTCTAATGTGCGCTTTACCGAATTGTCGATGGGTATGAGTAGTGACTATCAGATTGCCATTGAGGAAGGCAGCACGCTGGTAAGAATCGGATCTGCAATATTTGGCGAACGAAGTTGAAGCCCAGCTCACCGAATCAAAATCATGAATAGAACAAACACCCTTGTGATTGGCGCGCTAGCGGGTATGACCGCCGTTGCTCTGGGCGCCTTTGGCGCTCACGCTTTAAAGGATCGGCTGGTGGCCTTGGGACGCCTCGACACCTATAACCTTGCGGTTGAGTACCAGTTTTATCACGCCCTTGCGCTTCTGGCCGTAGGGCTTTCGTCACAAAAGGAAATGTCGGGCCTCCTGCGCGCGTCAGCCTGGTGTTTCGCGGGTGGTGTGCTGGTATTCAGCGGAAGTCTGTATGTGCTTTCCATTCTTGACATACCCGCATTCGGAGCGATAACACCGTTTGGAGGCACGGCTTTCATCGCAGGATGGCTGCTGCTCGCTCTGGGTGTGGCAAAAAAAAGAGGTCCTGAAAGGACCTCTTAGAATGATATCGGATCGCTTTACGGATTCTCTGGCCTGAGCACGTTCGCAGTGAACGAAATCTGGTTCGTGTTGCCCACAGAATTTGACACAACCGTTACAACCTTATTCTGTTTTCCTACCCGACCGGCGCTGTTGAAGGCAACGGTAATCTCACCCGATTGTCCCGGAGCGATAGGATCACGCGGGAAGCCTTTAGGAGTAGTGCAACCGCAGGTAACCTGAACGTTGGTGATGATGAGAGGTTCATTACCCGTATTCGTGAAGACAAAGGTGTGTTCTACCTTTTCTCCTGCACGGATGTCGCCGAAATCGTAGCTGCTTTCCTTCCAGGTGATGACGGGACCATTTTCCTTCTTGGCCACCTCCTGGCTATACGCTGAGAATGTGGCAAGGCAAACCGCGAAAAATATGACGTGCTTCATGATGCGCTGTTTTTTTGCTCAAATTTACGACAGATCGTACAACAATATTGCCAATCCACGTGAATTTTCGGGGTTGACGTGACTTTTAGTTCGATTTCGTATTTAAACAAAAGGTAACCACCGATGGTCCCTGAAATCGACGGAATATATGGAAACCGCGTCAGGGTCCGGGCCTGCGGCATTTGCTGGCATGGGGACAGCGTGCTGGTGGTCAACCACGTCGGCCTTACGGAAGGCGATTTTTGGGCTCCTCCCGGGGGCGGCGTGGAGTTCGGATCAACCGTTCCGGAGACAATCGAGCGGGAATTCCGGGAGGAGACGGGCCTGCAGGTACAAACCGGCCGGTTTTTATGTGTGTTTGAGTACCTGAACACGCCCCTGCACGCCATAGAGCTGTTTTTTGAGGTGGAACAGAGGGATGGAACCCTCAGAAAGGGCATTGATCCCGAATTGCCGCCCGATAAACAGATCATCACCGCGGCGCGGTTCATGTCGTTCGAGGAACTCGGCAAGGTGAAGGCATCGGAAAAACACGGGATCTTCCGGATTTTCAGCACTCCGGAAAGCTTGAAAACAGCCTACGGATATTGGAAAATATAAGACCGCCGTTGCGGGTTCATATTGCGATTTAACGGCCAAAATCTTTATTATTGTAACTCTTAAACCTGTAAGAATGAACGTTACTAAAATCGTATCGATCGTACTGCTCTTAGTCGCCATCGCATTGGCGGGGTACCTTTGGAACAGCATCAGCACGACGATTAAAGAGCAGGAATCCATTAAGGTAACCGAGGCTCAGATCACTGCGAAGCTCGCCGTAATTCGTGAAGCGGAAAAAGTATTCAGGGAGCAGCACGGCCGATACACCTCGAACTGGGATTCATTGATCAATTTCATCCAAACGGCTCAAGTACCCATCACCGTACGGACTGAAACGATCATTCCCCTCAGCTACGGACGGGACAGCATTCGCGTGCAAATCGATACGCTGGGATTCGTTCCCGCGAAAGACCGAATCTTCAAGAAAACCACAACTATTAATTCGGCAGACGACGGTACGTTCCTGGGCTTTGGTGCAAAGGTCGGTGATCAGGTATTTAAGGGAGGCAAGTCGTATTCTCTCCGCCGCGAAAGCAACGGACGCGTGGAAGACTTTGCGTTCCTCGAAAAGGGAACTATCAGCGATCTTGCGAAAGTGAATCCCGGCGACAAGGTTACCAAAGGGCAATATCTTATCACGCTCTGGGACTGGCAGTTCGATCCCAACATGGATATCAGTCAACTGAACATTGTTCCCGGCTCGGGCAAGGAATTCGGTATCTACACGGGTAAAATTGACCGTAATGGCTTGCTGGTAGACGTTATTCACGTGTGGGATCCGGCTCCGATCAACCCGAACCGCAGGCCGTCTAACGAAGCCAGGAACAGACAACCTCTCCAATTCGGATCAAAGACGGACGTCAATACATCGGGTAACTGGGAATAATTTGCAGACCACGGGCCTTCAGTATAAGCTGATCAAAAAAATCAAGGACGAGCGGTTTGACGAAGAAAACCTTCACCTTTATAACCTGCTCATCCACGTTGGCCTGCGCGACCTGCAGGTGGCGGTTGTCGGCGCAGCCGAGCAACGACTGCTGTGGCTCGAAGATTACGTCCTCCCCAGCGTGCAACAACACAAGGACCTCATGTCGGTCCTTGATCTGATTTTCGACTCTCACGAACTACTGAAAGCTGGCTTCTGGAACCAGGTAAAGGTATCGGTGAAGAACGCGAAATTCGTCCAGGTGCCTGACACACTCTTCATTGCGGATGCTGCGACGGATTACCTGGGTTTTAATGCAGCGACTGATACTGTAACCGAAGACGTCCTGTACGTCAACAATCCCAGGGCAGAGGCCAAAACCGTATTCGCTATCCCGCGCGACCTGAGAGAATGGATCACGCGCATGTATCCGTCAAGGCAGCCGGTGTTTCTTCATCAGTCGGCCTGCCTGATCGAAAGCGTAATGGACTACGCATCCTCGCGTCAGGATAATCCGCTCTATATTTTCATCGACCGTTTCAAGCTGCACATTCTGTCCTGCACCAATAACCGGCTGATTTTCTACAATCAGTTCGTGATTAAGCAATTCCCGGACTACGTGAAGTATATCATGATGGTCATGAAAACGCTGAACATGGACCAGCAGACGAGTCAGGTGGTGTTGTGGGGCTATCTTGGCAAAAACTCGCCGCACTATCACGAGTTTTACAAATACATCAACAATGTCACGTTCGGGGCGCGTCCGCGCTTCCTGCAGTTCGGATATCCCTTTGACGAAATCCAGGATCATCAGTACCTGGATCTATATGGGATGCACCTCCTCGAATAGCGAGCATCGCTATGAAGAAAATCGCCCTCTTCCCCGGTTCGTTCGATCCTTTTACGAAAGGACATGAAGACATCGTCCTTCGTGGACTAAAACTGTTCGATGAAATCATCATCGCGCTGGGCCACAATACCAAGAAGACGACGCGGTACTTCGAACTGAACTACATGATTGAAAAGATACGGGCAACGTTTGCCGACTATCCCGCGATAAGTGTGGCTACATTCCAGGAACTCACCGCGGAGTTCGCCCGGAAACATGGAGCGCGCTATATTTTGAGAGGGCTGAGGAACACGACGGACTTTGAATACGAGAACAGCATATCACAGGTAAACCGATACCTGAACAACGAACTTGAGACTGTTTTTCTGATTACCTCTCCGGAATATGCCGCGATCAACTCCTCCATTATCCGGGAGGTGCATTTCTACGGCGGCGACGTATCGAAATTCCTGCCTTACGAACTCTGAGGAGGGATCTTCAACTCAAATAGTGCGTAGTATTGCTGAAAGACGTAGCTGATTGACTCGTACGAGTGATCGAGTGCGTGGTAAACTTCTTTCTTCCGCATCCAGCGAACTTCCTCAATGTCTTCGTCGACGTTAGGCTTCATACGGTTGTCGTCTACGACATCCATTGCGTACCATCGTGTCTTTTTCAGCATCGGTCGACGGTTCATGGTATACGTGTGCCAGGTGGTGCAGATCTTCCGATCGAGTTTAACCGTGATGTTGCATTCTTCTTCGACCTCACGAATGGCTGTATCCTTGTAACGTTCCCCTTTTTCCTTTTTTCCCTTCGGCAGATCCCATTTTTTGAGGCGATAGATCATAAGGAATTTTTCCTTCTTGCGTACCAATCCTCCGGCTGCCTTTATGACCTTAAACTTCTTCTTGAAATATGCCTTCACCTTGTCGTATTCCGGTATGGACAGGTAAAGCGACAGCAGCGCTGTAGGAACGTTGGAGTTCAGATAATCGAGGATGGTATCGAGGTCCTTCTCCCTGACATTGCGGATGTGGACGTGATTGATCAGTGAGGCACGGGAGATTGGGCCGGTGGCGGCATCTATGCTAACGTTAACATGTCCCGGGTCCGGTTCCTCATTACCCTTCAACAACCGGACGGGGATATCGTTGATGAAAACAATCATGAAAAATCAGGTTAAGCGCCACCATGTTCGCAAAAGAATAAATAATTTCCTCGCGGGCAAGCATCGCCCACGTTTTTTGCCCGGGCGTTTTCAAAATGGTGGAAACCTTTCTCCAAAACCCTATATTTCGACCATGCCGATCATTAAAGTTCAGGAGCGGACGGCAGCCCGTATCGCCTCCCTCCTTCTTCAAATTGAAGCCATCAAACTTAATGTCGAACGACCCTTCACCTGGAGCTCCGGGTGGAAGTCGCCCATCTATTGCGACAACCGATTGTCGCTTTCCTATCCCGACATTCGCCGCGAGATCAAGGAAGGGTTGGTCTCGGCTATCCGAGAAAATTATTTCACAGCCGAGGTGATCGCCGGCGTCGCAACAGCCGGTATCCCACAGGCAGCACTTGTGGCAGAGGCCATGAATCTTCCGATGATCTACGTACGATCCAAACCCAAAGAGCACGGGATGGAAAACCTCGTCGAGGGCCGCATTGTAAAAGGACACCGTGCCGTTGTGGTGGAAGACCTGGTGTCAACCGGAGGAAGTTCCCTGAGGGCCGTACAAGCGCTTCGCGAACGCGGCATCCAGGTGATCGGCATGGTCTCGGTCTTCAACTATGGATTCGACGTCGCCAGCAAGAATTTTTACGAAGCAGACACCTCGCTAATTTGCCTCTCTGACTACAGCCACCTGTTGCGCTATGCGATCGACCAGAGGTACATCACCCAGGAACAACTCGTATCGTTGAAAGCGTGGAGGGTGGACCCGGCGAATTGGAGGAGGTAACGTGTTTACGTGTTTACGTTAGGGCCGTGCCAACTGCCTACTTTCTCTCCAGCCACGACGCCGTAATCTCATTCAGCGCTCTGACTTTCTCCTTCAGGTCCCCAGCGATGCGGTCGCGGATGCGGTTCATGTTGGCGAGCAGTTCGTCGGCTTCGTCAGGTAGTGCAAGCTCAAAGAACTCGCGGAGGCGACGGGCGATGGTGGGCGACTTGCCGTTCGTTGATATGCCTATGCGAAGATTTCCTTTCGTGACTATTGAGCCCAGATAGAAGTCGCACAAATCCGGCGTGTCCGCCACATTGATCAGGATTCCCCTTTTCCTCGTCTCCTTACGGATCCGCTCATGCAGGGCGCGATCGCTCGTGGCGAGGATAACGACGTCGGCACCGACCAGATCGGTGCGGCGGAATTTTCGCGGGACAAGCCGCACGCGAGGATGCGAGACCGCCAGTTCGCGCACTCCTTCTGAAATGAATGGAGCAACGACAGTGACCCGGGCTTCGGGACTATTCTTCAAAATTGCAGTGAGCTTTTCCAGGCCAACATTACCCGCGCCAACGAGCAACGTGTGTAACTCCTCCAGCTTGAGGAAAACCGGGAATAGACGATTCTGATCCATGGAGATTTATTGGACAGCTGACCGAAGCAAGTCGCCGAGGCCGGCTTCCTTTGCAAAACGGACAACCTCGCCAACAACGATGACCGCAGGCGATCCAATTCCCGCGCGCACTACGTCGTCGACGATAGTTGAGACAGTGCCAACGACAGATCGCTGGTTGGGAAGCGTACCATTCTGAATAACGGCAACGGGTGTGGAAGACCGGCCGTGCGCCTCAAATGTACGCATGATCTCAGCGATCTTCGACATCCCCATCAGGATTACGATCGTTGCAGATGATTGTGCAGCAAGCCGCAGGTCGTCAGATACACTACCCGACCGGGTCGTACCTGTTACCACCCAGAAGCTGTCGCTCACACCACGGCTTGTAAGGGGAATGTTGAGCGCACCAGGAACAGCAAATGCACTGCTGACTCCGGGGATAACGTTAACTTCAATGCCTCGGGAAAGAGCAAATTCAATTTCCTCCTGAGCGCGACCAAAGACAAACGGATCGCCGCCTTTAAGTCGCACGACGTGACCATACCGATAGGCGAAGTCTACCATCAGCGTATTGATCTCATCCTGGCGGAATGAATGTGCTCCGGCACGTTTGCCTACTGACCAGGCGGGAACATCATGGGGAATGAGCGTGAGCAACGCGTCTGAAACAAGAGCATCGTATAAAACGACGTCGGCCGATTGCAGCGCACGCAGGCCTTTGATGGTAAGCAAGTCCGGATCGCCGGGACCTGCGCCGATCAAGGTAATCCTGGGCGTGCCATGTCTGCCTTCCTGATTCATTTGGCTTCAACGGTTACCCGCTGGTTCTCGCGGAATGCAATCACATCCTTGAGGAACTTGCGCGAGTCGTTCATGTATTGCAGAGCAAAGGATTCCGACGGTTCATTGCGGTTGATGCGCAGCACATAGTCACGGAAGTTACCAACATCAGGGAAGGCGTCAGCAAACGCCTTGTTGAACTCATCAAGCACTTGTATTTGCGTGCTTACGCGAATGTCGTTCGTGAGTAGCAACGCCTTGGCCGTGTTGATGAAGGCTCCGTAGCTATGATAGATCGAGTCAGCATAGTGTCCAAGGTCAAGAGCCTCAGCTGCCCAACCTACTCTCTCCTCACTTTCATACAGCAGGGTAGCAACCAGGTCGATAATAACGCCGGCACATTCACCTGTTGCTGTGTGGAGAATAAAGTTATGATCCTCATCCCAGTCGATATACTCTTCAGGAGCGATGTTCGTAAGATCACCAAGCGGCTTCAGCAAATCGTAGAAGTACTTACGTCCACCTATGCGTTGATAATAGTTGTGGTAATATTCTCCTTCAAGCGCATTGGCTTCGTAGTCGTCGAGGAGGATGCGCATAGCTTCAACTCCGCGCTTGCTCGGAATCTTAAGTATCTTTTCAGCAACGATGCCCTGTCCGTCAGAAAGCCTTGCGCCACCGAGGAGTACGACAAGCGCTGGCAGCACGCCACCCTTCTTGTCCTTTACGGAACTTCCATGGAAGCCGATGCTGGCAATGGTGTGCTGACCGCAAGAGTTCGGGCATCCGCTGATCTTGATTTTTATGTCGTTGTTAAAGATGAGATCAGGATATTCCTCCTTGATCATCTTTTCAAGCGCAACTGCGATACCGTAGCTGCTGGATATTCCGAGATTACATGTATCTGATCCCGGGCATGCCGTGATATCCGCGACACTGTCGAAGCCGGGCTCAGCCAGAGCGAGTTTGTCAAGCGCAGCGAAAAGATGAGGCAGCGCTTTCTCGCGAACGAAGCGAATCAGGTATCCCTGATTTACGGTGACACGAAGTTCGTTTGCCGCGTACTTGTCGACAATGTCAGCAAACTTTCGCGCATGATCTGAGGAAAGATTACCAAGAGGTAACTTGACGTAAACGCCAAAGTATCCCTCCTGTTTTTGTGCGAAAACGTTAGTCTTTCTCCACTTCTCAAATTTGTCCTCGTCAATCACGGGGCGAGCAACGCCATTCAATTCCTGCGCCATAATGGGAGCCGGAAGAATGTCGCGATTGATCTTGTATGAATGTACGCTCAATGCCTTGCTTTCCTCTTCAAGCAATTCCATGAAGCGTTCGACACCGAGATCCTCGAGTAGGAATTTGAAACGCGCCTTCATCCGGCGGGTTCTTTCACCGTAGCGGTCGAATACTCGAAGGACGCCTTCAATAAAAGGAATGATCTTGTCCTCATGGAGGAATTCATAAACCGGGACAGCCAGGTACGGGTTGGCACCGAGTCCACCGCCGATGTATACCTTAAAGCCCCGCTCGTTATCGCGAATCTTCGGAATAAGACCTACGTCGTGAATAAAAGCGAACGCCGTATCATCTTCGCTGGAACTGAACGATATCTTGAACTTGCGACCCATGTCCTGGCAAATCGGATTGCGCAGGAAGTACTTGAAGGTCTCGTAAGCATAAGGAGACACATCGAATGGCTCCTTGGGATCTACACCCGCAGTTGCAGAAGCCGTCACGTTGCGCACGGTGTTACCGCAAGCTTCGCGAATGGTCACACCATCCTCCTCAAGTTTCGTCCACAATTCCGGCGTGCGATCAAGACTCACGTGGTGAATCTGAATATCCTGACGCGTGGTGGCGTGAAGGTTGCCACTTGCATATTCATCTGAAATGTCAGCAATCCGTCGCAGTTGTTGGGTGGTTACACGTCCGAAAGGAAGTTTGATGCGAACCATTTGCACGCCAGGCTGACGCTGACCGTAAATACCCCGCGACAAGCGGAGACTCCTGAATTTGTCGTCATCGATCTTGCCCTCGCGGTACAAACGGATCTGACGCTCCAGTCGGATGATGTCCTCCTGGACTACAGGGTTATTGATATCTTCTAGTTCCGTTCGAAAGCTTTGCATAACTACCCCTTATTCTTTTTCTAGGATATATCCCCTGAACTATAGTTAGTCTACCGTAAAAGTAGAGTAAATTCAATTCCACTCCAACTTTTACGAGCCTTTTCGACGAATGTTATTACCATCGGACGTCCTAACAAATGTTTGCCCGGGATAGAGCATTATTAATACGCTGCAAATCAAAAAGATGACCGGGTCGGCATCAAAATGGTTATTTTCGGATTTTTTACGAGCGAACAAACATGAGACTGATTCGACGCACCCTTTGCCTCATTTCGGCTGTAGCATGTCTCGCATGCGGTGGAAATCGCCCCGCAGAAGAGACACACGAAGGATCGTACAAACACGACCTGGAGTTTCTCCGCGCACATGTTCCTGATGTTGTTGAACTCACGGATGAGTCCGGAAATGCGCGCATCGCGCTGAGTGCGAAATACCAGGGACGCGTTATGACGAGCACTGCGCAGGGATTAACGGGTGACAGCTACGGATGGATCAATTACGATCTCATTAGCTCCGGCGAAATGCTTGATCAGTTCAATCCTGTAGGCGGAGAGGAGCGTTTCTGGATCGGACCTGAAGGCGGACAGTATTCTTTTTACTTCAGCAAGGGTGATTCATTCGAAATATCGAACTGGCAGGTCCCCTATTTTGTCGATACGGTTTCCTATAACCAATCTGCACCAGGCCCTGATCGCCTGCGATTTGAACAACGTGCCACAGTGACGAATTACTCGGGTTTCGACTTCGATGTGGCGGTGCAGCGCGACATCATCATGGTAGACAAGAACAGCCTGGCGAGCAGGACGGGTATGCAAGTCGGTGACGCTGCGTTCGTAGCCTATGAAACTGTCAACAGGATCACGAACGCAGGCACGCGATCGTGGAAAAAAGAAGAAGGACTCATGTCAATCTGGTTGCTGTCGATGCTGCGGCCGAGCGATCAAACCGTCGCGCTCATCCCCTTCAGACCTGTGGAAGGTGTGGACACTTTGATAACGACGAATTATTTCGGTGACGTGCCGGCGGAGCGGCTCGTGCGACTAGACAGCGTGTTGATACTGAAGTGTGACGGAAAGTATCGAAGCAAAATCGGTATATCGCCGAAGGCAGCGAAACCGTTTGCAGCGAGTTACGACTACGCAAAGAACATCTTATCTGTGATCTTCTTCCCTGTGGACGAAAACGGTCTTTACGTCAATTCAAAATGGGAGCTTCAGAAGAATCCATATGGAGGTGACGTAGTGAACGCGTACAACGACGGACCATTGGCAGATGGCGGCCAGCTCGGACCGTTCTATGAACTCGAGTCTTCATCGGCAGCCCTTGAGCTTGAACCAGGAGCCTCGCAGGAACACCGACAACTCACTATCCACCTTCAGGGGGATTATGAAAAAATGAATGACATTGCCCGGACGCTGCTGGGTGTCGATCTGCAGGAAACCCGGTTGCCATGATTGCAGCGGAATTTGGGTAACGCCGAAAAAGATCGTAACTTATTAGATATTTGCTGCCTGTTGTTTGTCAGAGCCCAAACAGCCAGTTGATGAAATCCAGTATCCTCGAAAGACTTACGAGTAAACGTGTTCGGCTTAACCGTCTGAAAAATAGAGTCATCGAGTACCTCGAAGGTATTCCCGCGGACGCCATTTCGCGCGATCAGAAAGAAGTGCTGGAATACCTTCGGGAAAACGACATATCCGTTTTTCCCTACGAGTTTCCCCAGAAATATGATGCATCCGACATCGAACTTTCCCGGGATCCCAAGAACGGACTCTACTATATGCTGTGGGAAGGGAAGCGGCTATACTACAAAAATGGAAGCCGCGCATCGAAGGCGGCACAGTACTTCAACAGCTTGCGCCTGGAGCAGGACCTTCGCTCGCCGCACCGATATCTCGCGGACGATTTCGATGTCGATGAAGGTGATGTAGTCGTCGACGTCGGCGCGGCGGAAGGCAACTTCTCTCTCAGCGTTGTCGAGCGGGCCGGCTTTATCTACCTTTTTGAAACCGATGACCGATGGATTAAAGCACTGGAGAGCACCTTCGCACCATGGAAGCACAAGGTGAAAATTGAGAGAAAATACGTCTCCGACAAGACTACCGATAATACGGTGTCGCTCGACGACTACTTTTCTGGAGGGCAAACCGTGAATTTTATTAAGGCTGATGTAGAAGGCGCAGAGGCTCAAGTACTACGCGGCGCGTCACGAACGCTCACCTCTCAGCCACAGATTAAAGTGGCCATTTGCACTTACCACCGGCAAGAGGACGCCGGAATTCTGGAGCCCATGCTGAAGCAAAGCGGATTCAGCACCTCCTTTTCCGATGGATATATGTTGTACTATTACGGGCGGACCAATGTCGTCAGGGAACCCTACCTGCGAAAGGCAGTGTTACGCGCGGTCAGAGATCACAACTAATGAGACTATCCATAATCATAGTAAACCATCGTGGCTGGAAATCACTGAAACGCTGCCTGGAATCCCTGCGCAATCTGGGAGAATTACAGTTCACCTGGGAGGTGATCGTTGTTGACAACGATTCAGGCGGAGATCAACTTCAACAATTTGTGCGGCAGTTCCCTGAGTTCTACTTCCTTGAGAACAGCGGTAACAATGGCTTTGCCAATGGCTGCAATTTCGGTGCGAAGAATTCTTCGGGAGAATTTCTGCTTTTTCTGAATCCCGATACCATTGTCAACGCTGAAGCAATCAGCCGACTGGTGCATGTCGCGGAACGACATCCGGAATACACCATACTTTCATGCAGCCAGGTGACGGATAAAGGAAAAGACGACCGTCCTCATGGCGTTTTCCTCCGGCTCGCAACACTGACGAGCTTCCTTCGGATGTTTTACAAAATCTCGAACAATAGCGTGACGCCTGTGAATGTCGAACCTGACATCAGCGTGATATTTCCCGACTGGGTATCAGGTTCGGTCATGCTGATGCACCGCAATTGGTATCATCATCTTCAATGGGATGAAGATTTCTGGATGTACTTTGAAGATATGGACATCTGCAAAAGAGTTCGGGATCAGGGCGGACAGGTTGCACTCATCAAGAACACGCAGATTATACACAACCACGGAGGCGCGTCGCGCATCAACCGCTACGTCAAAGCGTTGACAAAATCAGAGGTGATGATTTCACGACATGTCTACATTCAGAAACATTCCAAAGGTTGGAGGCGTGTTCTGATGCACTCATACTTTGTGATCAACAATATCTTTGGCATGCCGCTCCTGTCGGCCATACTCGGCACACTGTTGTTTTTCAAGCGTTCTTTTTCAAGCTATCCTCGGCTATATCTGAACATCGTGAAGTACTACGCTTCAGCGTTGGCAGGGAGAACGTGGTTGAGCCACAGGTCGGTCAACTACAAGAAGCTTGCGCACGGTACGTTTGAAACAGCCAAAGCAGAAGCAGCCTAGTCTTCAGCGCTTGAGCAGGTTGTAATTCTTAAAGCCGCCGATTAGTCGGCCTCCGAGAAACTTTTGTTCGATGAACGTCAGCACGCGGTCCTTTAGCGTTTCGTGCTTGTGTTTCTTGCGCGCGGGATTGGGCTTCCCCTCATACTGCAACTTGTCCTTCCAGTTGAATTTCGCAATCCAATCCTTCATAGTCGCAGGATGTGTATCCTTATATTCCTTTAGGCGGTTCAATGGACCATAGTCGTAGTAGTCCATCTGTTGCGAATATCCTTTTACCTCGCCGGGCGCCAGGGTGTAAGCGACCCGCACATTCTGGTTTTTCCTTCCCATGAGTTCCGGCGGGCGAACAAAACCGTAATGAAAAATCTCCGCGTCGATCTGCACAACGTTTACCTTCGATGTACCTCCCTTCTTGTGATAATCGCCATCAAAGTTTGGAATATGACGGAACGACTGTGCGTCGCGCCAGCTGTGAATGTCGGGAAGGTTCCGGATTACGCGGATCTCCTTCGGATACCAGTCGTGCGACACATGATAATGCCAATAGTCGCCATAAAAGTGCTTGTACCGGAAGAGCAGACCGTTGACTTCGCGGTCGTTGAGATATTTCCGGCAACTATCCACCACTACAGGCAGGTATTTTTCGTGAATTGCCTCGTCGCATTGTAAATAAAACAGCCAATCTCCGGTACACGCCTGTTTCGCGACATCGGTTTGCTGGGCGTATATCGTTCCATTCGGATACTTCTTCAGATCCCACACGGTATCGATGAGGCGAATTTTGGGTGATCCGATGCTTTCGATTTCCTCGCGGGTGCGATCGTCCGGGTCGCAGTCGCCAATCGCGACTACAAACTCATCGACAATGGGGAGAATAGACTCAATTGAGGGCCTGACGGGATAGTATAGTTTGGTCGCGTTCCTTACGAAGGTAAAGCCACTAATCTTCATTCAATGGGAAAGTAAGGCCTTAAATGTAGGAAGTCCGCTACTCGCTTTCAAGTCACAGATTTAGAGAGTAAATTGTTACAAAATGCCCTTCTTATACAGTTACCTAAACCCCCACAATTATGAATGCCCTCCGCCTCTCCGCCTTCGCCCTTTGCGCCTTCCTTGTTGGCAATACTTTCGCGCAGGGACAAGCTTATGTCAAACTTGGTGGGGGATATGGCTTTCCCCTGGCCAGTGAACACCTTGGTACCAATGGTCGCCAGGAGTTAACAACAAGCCTCGACCCGAATCTCGGAGAAGTACCACGTCTCATCACAGAGAGCGAAAACATTCACGGCTCTTACGGAGCGGGCATACTGATCAACGGTTCCTTCGGGTATATGTTCACCGATCAACTCGGCGTAGAGGCGATGATCAGCTATTTCATCGGTCGCAGATACGACGTTACAAATAGCGGTTTGAGCAAGAGACTGGACAACGTATTGTATGATTCGCGCATTACCTTGTCGACACAAGGCAGTGGTTTCTTTTTCGCGCCCATGGTCAAGGTCGCAGCGAGCAGCGGAAAGGTACAACCCTACCTCATGATCGGGCCAGTTTTTGGATTGTTGCATTTTGATCGCAGCCAGCAGGTCGTGACGTATGATGCCGGATTCACGAGTACCGAGTATGCAGCGGTTGAGTATCGCGGAGGACTTGCCAAAGGTGCGAGAGGTATTGCCGGCGCTGAAATGACGATAACATCCTCTCTGCGCGTCTTTGCCGAAGCCATCATAACCGGGATGAATTACTATCCGGCAAAAGCAGAAGTGACACGATGGGAAGCTAATGGCACGAATTTCCTTGGCACGTTAACCACAAGAGAACGCGTCGTGAAGTTTGTTTCCAAGGTGACAACTGATAGCGACCTCCCCATCGAATCAGAGTCAAGCCCCAGCAGGCAATCGCGCTTCAGCCTGCCGCTGAGTTCTATTGCGGCAAATGTCGGATTGAAGTGGACTTTTGGGCATTAAAGTGTTGATGTGTTGATGTCCTGATGTGTTGGAGTTGGCTGCGCATCCGATTTGGTCGTTAATATCCACTATTCTGCGCATTCGAAAAACTTTGCGCATCTTTGCGCCTTCGCGCCATTACGGCAAGTGAATTAAACGTACACTCAAATTAGGTATCCCAAGTTTAGCCCACCAATCCCAACGTTCGGGCTATCCAACATCAACACATCAACACTCCAAACACTCCTATTCGCTCCTCAAACAGTCCGCCGGATTCACGCTCGCCGCCCTCATCGTAAGCAAACCCACCGTCACCCACGCGATTATAAGCGCTGCGAGGCCGGCGCCGGCAAACATCCACCACTCCAGTTCCGCTTTGAAAACAAATCCGTCGAGCCACGTGCTCGCCGCATAGTAGCTGACCGGAAGCGCGATGACTATGGCTGTCAATACCATTTTCGTGTATTCCGCCGATAAGAGTCGCACAATTGAGAAACTGGATGATCCCAAAACCTTCCGTATGCCGATTTCCTTGGTTCGCCGTTCAGCAGTAAATGCCGCGAGGCCAAACAAACCAAGACACGAAATCAGCACCGCCAGCCCAGCAAAACATCGGGATAAGATGGCGACCCGTCGTTCGGCAGCATACATGGCCTGGTAATCGTCATCCAGAAACCTGTAAGTGAACGGAAAGCCCGGATTAACCTCCTCATACGCAGCCTGAATACGTTCGAGGACCTCCGGCACATTCTCCGATTGGATCCTTACCATGATAATCTCCGGATCGTATGACGCCAACCAGAAAAAGGCGGGCTTCACCACGTCCCGGAATGTTTCAAAATGAAAATTCTTTGTAACACCGATGATAGTCATGTCCCTGCCCCAGAGTTTTACCGTCTTCCCAAGTGGATCAGTCATCCCCATGAATTTAATGGCAGCTTCGTTGAAGATGATGCTGGTGCTGTCTTCATAATCTCTTGAAAACGTCCTCCCCTCCAGCATTTCGATGCCGAGCGCCTCGATAAAGCCGTACCGTACGGCCATTCTTTCAAATTCCGTCCGGTCGTCAGGATTCTTCCCCGGCCATTCGATGCCATAAGTACCACCATTATGACCCGTCATATCATGCCCGCCGCTGGTGGCGGCAGCAACGCCAGGTATGCCCTGCAGTATGGTAAGAAATGTTTGCTGTTTCTGGCTCAAAGGGCCGTCACTGGGTATCAGCACCACATTGTCGCGGTCGTATCCCAAATTCTGGGTCTGGATGAAGCGAATTTGTCGATAGACAACCCAAACTCCGACGATTAGGATGACGGACAGGCTAAACTGAAAAACTACCAACCCCTTTCTCGCCCAGGCTTCACCGATGAAACCATTGAGTCTGCCTTTAAGTATGGCCAAAGGGCTGAACTTTGAGAGATATAGCGCCGGATAGCTTCCTGCAGTCAACCCCGTAATAAGCACTATCCCGGAAAGCAACCCGACAAAATTCAGATCAAGCGCGATACTCAGCTGCTTCTCGGTGATGAGATTAAATTGGGGTAGCAGTAATACGACAAACAACAGCGCCAGTAACAAGGCAAGAAATGCGATGAAGGTAGACTCGCTGAGATACTGGACGACTAAAGTACCACGCCTGGCGCCTACAGCCTTTTTCATGCCGACTTCTTTCATACGGCGCGATGCCCGTGCCGTTGAAAGGTTCATGAAATTTATGCACGCGATAAGCAGGATGAAGATGGCTACTATGGAGAACAGTCGGACATATTCGATTCGACCGCCGGACTGCACACCGTTTTCAAAGTTTCCATAGAGGTATAAATCCGAATACTTCGTCACAAATGGTGTGCGGTGCAAGGAATGTCCCTCTGTTTTGATCCGAACAAGGTCGGCGATCTTTGCATTAAACTGAGCAACATCGGTGCCCGGTTTGAACAGCACAAAGGTCTGGGGTGCCGTATTTCCCCAACTGGTGACCCAATCGTTCTCGCTCTTGAATTCCTCGAATGTGAGTATAAAGTCAAACTTTATTGAGGAGGCTTCGGGAATATCCTCGATGACGCCAGTGACCTGAAATTCCTTTTCATGCTGCCACATGACCGTCTTACCGATGGCAGACTCGGGTGTTTCAAACAGTCGCGAAGCTACATCCTCTGTCAGGACAATAGCCTTCTTGTCTGCCAATGCATTTTCCCTGTTTCCATGAATCACTCGAAAGGAGAACATTTTCAGAAAATCTTCACTCGCGTACAGGCACCTGGCCGAGACATCGCGGTCATCTATTGAAAGCACATTCTGGGGAATGCGAAGGTATGTTGCCGTAGCAGCGTATTCCACTTCCGGCATTTCGGAAACGAGCGCTTCCGCTGTCGGTCCAGCAGTTGTAAAGCGCGTTATGATCTTTCCATCCTGATTCACGTTTTCAAGAACCTGATACAGGCGGTCCCTATGTTCATGAAACTTGTCCATTTGCAGTTCATCGCTTACCCAAAGGTAGATCAGCAGCGCACAGGCCAATCCTGAGGAAAGCCCGATGAGGTTGATGAAGAACGAGCCCTTATAGCGGAGAAAATTTCGATATGCGATGAGCAGATTATGTCGGATCATGACCAGGGAATTAGCAGGTTGGTAAAACTTGAATGCTTTTATGAACTCGGGTCTGAAATAGCGGATTACACTCCACGCAAATCTTAATCTCGCCTTGCGAGGCGAGGCCTCGTATTGCATTTCGAAAATCTCCGTAAGGTCACCCTCGATCTCTTCGATGTAATCCTCGCGGCAGAACCAGCGGAGAAATCGTAGTGCGCGTTGCGGCGGGGCCTTCTTCATACCTGCTTCATTGAATCAATTACATCTTCTCTTTGCGCACCCTTGCGCCTTGGCGATTTTGAGGTTGTTTCATTTACTCATTCATTCTCAAGCATCGCGTCATACTCACTGCAGCTGCCTTTACCGTCTGCAACCCTACCGTGAACCACGCTATCAGCAGCGCCGCAACACCAGCCACCGCGAAGTACCACCACTCCAACTTAATCCGGTAGGCAAAGCTATCCAACCACCGATCCGAGATGATGTAACTCACCGGCAAGGCGATAGCGACAGCCACCAATACCATTTTTGTAAAGTCGCTCGTCAACAGCACAACGATTCCCCAGGACGTAGACCCCAGTATCTTCCGAATCCCAATCTCCTTCATTCTCCGCTCGGCGGTGAAAGACGCAACACCGAAGAGTCCCATGCTGGAAATCAGAATCGCTATCCCTGCAAAATACCTGGACAATGTGGACACCCGCTGTTCTGCTGCATACAATGCCTGATACTCCTGATCCAGGAATTTGTAATCCATTACAAAGCCAGGGTTAAATGATTTGTACAGGTCTTCAATTGCCCGAAGTGTTTCGCGTTGCCTGCTGCCGTCGATCCGCGCTACAATATTCCACGCGTATCGTGGCCACAGTTTGACAAACAAAGGCTTCACGCCGTCGTGCAACGAAGTGAAGTTGAAATCCTTCACAACACCAATAATCTGCAGGGGTTGACCGCTTTCCATTATGATGCGACCGACGGGATCGGATAATCCCATGTACTCGATCGCGGTTTCATTGAAAATAACTGCCGTAGTATCGCCCACGAAGTCCCTCGAAAACGCTCGTCCTTCCTTCATTTCGAGACCCAGCGTTTCAATCATTCCGTAATCGGCAAACATGTACTCAAAAAGAATTTCGTCGCCCGGCATCTTCCCTTCCCAATGGACGTCCTCCGTGCCCATGGTATGGGCAAGCAGATTGTGACCCAGACCCGCGGCGTTTATCACCCCGGGAATCTTCTTCATTTCCGTGATCAATGCCTCCGGATTGGTTAGTGCGCGACCTTCCTTAAGAAAGAAGATCAGATTATCACGGTCGTAACCGATGTTGCGATTCTGGACATACTGTGTTTGCCGAAAGACGATCAGTACGGATGCAATCAGCACGACGGATATGGCAAACTGGAAGACGACCAGTCCTTTTCTCGCCAGCGCTTCGCCCACAGAAATGCGCAGCTTTCCTTTCAGCACGGCAACAGGATTGAATCCTGAAAGGTAGAGTGCAGGATAACTACCGGCGAAAATGCCTGTCAACAATGTAACACCCAGCACAGCGAGGACTGCTGATGGATCAAAACGAAGGCTCATATCCTTCCCGGTGAGTACATTGAATGACGGCAGAAGCGCCCAAACCAATGCCACGGCTACCAAAAGAGAAAAGAATGACACGAGGATCGCTTCCGTGAGGTACTGGAACGCCAACGCTTTCCGACTCGCTCCCAATGTTTTCTTCACACCAATTTCCTTCAGCCTTCGCGTTGCCCTTGCCGTCGAGAGATTCATGAAATTGATGCAGGCGATAACAAGAATAAAAACAGCGATGATGGAGAATAATATGACATAATCGATCCGGCCGCCGGTCGCTCTTCCGTTTTCATAGTGTCCGTAGAGATAATTGTCAGAGTACCGCGCCAGGAAGAGTGAGATCTCCTTGCCTTCTTTTCTGTGTGGCGTGGCAAAATCCACAATCTTTTTGTTCAATAAGTCGATGTCAACTCCTTCGCGGGTTACGATATACGTGTACGGTCCAACAGAGTTCCAATCGCGTGCCCAATCATTTTCCTTCTCGAACCGTTCATACGCCATCACGAAATCGAATTTCCATGATGAATTGGGCGGAACGTCCTTGAATATGCCCGTAACCTGGTACGGCGCTTCATGGTCGAGGACAACTTGCTTGCCGATGACATCCGTGGTGGTGTTAAACAACCTCATGCACAGGCTTTCCGACAGGACGATGGAGGACACGTCGTCGATGACGTGATCCTTGTCGCCCTCGAGAAGCGGATGCGTAAACGTGTTGAAGAAATCCTTGCTTACGTACCGTCCTCCCGCCTTGATAGCGTAGTCATCCCGGACAGAAAGCGTGCGCGGCTCGACCCAGGTTGCCGTAGTGGCATACTCGATCTCCGGAAACTCAGCAGCCAATTCTGCCGCAAGTAGCCCTGGCGTTTTACCGTTCGTAACGATGCCATTCGCCAACTCCTGGTTGTACATAACCTGGTAGAGGTTCCTGTCCTTTTCATGAAACTTGTCGACGCTCAATTCATCGCCGACCCACAGGTAAATCAGCAAGGCACATGCAAGTCCCACGGAAAGACTGCAAAGGTTTATAAAGAACGACATGCGATAGCGCATGAAGCTGCGAAGGCTGAGGATGAGATTGTGTCGCAACAAGACGCCCATGGCAAAGGGATTGAAGAATTTAAACGATTTCATAAATGCAGGCCTGAAGTAGCGAATGACGTTCAGGGCAAATCTTAACCTCGCCGCTCGCGGAGAAACCTCATATTGCTTTTCAAAGATTTCGGTCAGATCCCCCTCGATCTCTTCGACATAGTCCTCGCGACAGAACCATCTGAGAAATTGCAATGCCCTTTTCGGCGGCGACTTTTTCATATTCAACCCTGCGTTATCGAATAGTCCATTCTCCTTTGCGCCTTCGCGTCTTTGCGGCAACGTCTCACACTCCCAACTATCCAAATGATATCTTCGGAATTTGCTGATACAGACTCGTCCGCAATGCATACTGCTTGTCCAGGACCTTCTTTCCCAGCGCGGTGATGGAATAAAGTTTCTTCCGCCGACCGCCCCTGTCGTGCGTAATGCCACCAAATCGCGATCGGACAAAACCCTTATCCTCCAGTCGCTTCAGCGCGACATGCACGGCGCTGATGTTGACCTTCTTCTGAAGCTTTTCTTCGAGGTTTTCCAGGATGAGCACGCCATACGCTTCATTGTGATGCGCAGCCACGATGAGCAGAACGAGCTCCTCAAATTCTCCCAGGGAATGATTTTGACCAGGCATGATTTTGATGTTGGTAAATGCGCGAAATCACGCTCGTGATTTCCTTAACAAACGTGAAAATAATCCATTAGTTTCACATTTGCTAAGTAAATAGTCAAGATTCTTCCGCAGCAAGGTCCCATACCAGTACACTGCGTGAAGGTGTAGCGGACATTTTTTACTTCCTTATGCTATGGCATTCACGATCAAGGCGCTTTCGGCCCTCCTCCTGGTGGTGCTCTTTTATATAGAGGAGTCGCAACCGGCGGAAAGGTTGCACCGTGGCATTGTCGTTGTGCGACAAGACGAACGATCAGCCTTCATTTCCTGGAGGCTTTTGAAAGAAGATCCGGCAAATGTCGGTTTTAACGTTTATCGTTCAACAGGACGAGGAAAACCCACGAAACTCAATCAGGTTGTCCTTACAACCGTGACTTGGTTTGTTGATGATGGTGCCGACTTCACAAAAATCAACGAATGGTTTGTTCGACCCGTGGTCAATGGAAAGGAACTAAAGGATAGCGAGCGGTACACGTTGCCTGCGGGAACACCACCACGATCCTACATTACCGTGCCGTTGAAAACACCGGAGGGATATAGTCCGAATGATGGCTCCGTTGGCGACCTTGACGGTGACGGTGAGTACGAGTTTGTGATCCACATGACCGGTCGCGGTCGCGATAATTCTCATCGTGGCATGACTGACGAACCCATCCTTCACGCCTATGAAATGGATGGAACATTATTGTGGAGTATCAATCTCGGAAAAAACATTCGCGAAGGCGCTCACTACACACAATTCATGGTATATGATCTTGATGGTGATGGCCGCGCCGAAGTCGCATGTAAAACCGCAGACGGCACGAAGGATGGCAAGGGCAATGTCATTGGCGATCCCAACGCCGATCACAGGAACGAAGACGGATTCATTCTGAGGGGTCCTGAATACCTGACTGTATTCGATGGCCAAACCGGTGCCGCGATTCACACTACAGACTACATTCCGCCACGACATCCTGATACCCTCACTCCGACTCCGGATCAATTAAAAGAAATTTGGGGTGACGGTCGCGGCAATCGTTGCGATCGTTTCCTCGCCTGTATCGCATACCTCGATGGTAAACGGCCGAGTCTCGTGATGACGCGCGGTTATTACACGCGATCTGTTCTCACAGCATGGAATTTTGATAATGGAAAGCTTACGAGGCTTTGGACTTTCGACAGTCACGACGGCACACCCGGCAACCGGGAATATGCGGGACAGGGTAACCACAACATCAGCGTTGCCGACGTCGACGGCGATGGTCGCGACGAAATTATTTACGGTGCATGTGTTATTGATGACGACGGGAAGGGCCTGTACTCAACAGGTCTTGGTCACGGCGATGCATTGCATGTATCGGACCTGGACCCTGACAATCCCGGCCTTGAAGTATTCGATATCCAGGAACGCTTCGACGATGCCGGCATGCACATGCGCGACGCCAGAACAGGTAAAATCTTGTGGAAGAAACCCTCGATCGAAGCCAGTGCCGACGGAGAAGGTCCGGGACGCGGCAACGCCTTTGATATCGATCCAAGATACCCCGGTGCGGAATGCTGGGTTTTCGGAGGTGGCATCCGTGGGCTTTATTCCGCCAAAGGCGAACTTATCACCGATGTTACACCAGCATCGTGCAACTTCGGTATCTGGTGGGACGGCGACCTGTTGCGAGAACTCCTTGATCGCAACAGGATCATGAAATGGAGTTGGAACACGAACCAGCTTGATACCCTCCTCATCGATCCGGAATGTACATCCAACAACGGCTCTAAAGCAACGCCGGTATTGAGTGCCGATCTCTTTGGTGACTGGCGTGAAGAAGTCATCTGGCGCACCACCGATAACCAATCCCTCCGCATTTACACAACAACAATTCCAACCGAGCATCGCCTCGTTACGCTGATGCAGGATCATGTTTACAGAATGGGCATTGCGTGGCAGAACGTTGCCTACAATCAACCGGCTCATCTCAGTAGGCATCCCGATAGCTATCGGGATGCCCACAGATAAAGGCCCGGACACCACAGGATGCGTAATCTTGACACATTTGGGAATTTCCTTACGCGATCGCACCATATACAGCAAGTATTTTCCTTTTAACCCACTACCTATGGATTGGAGAACTCTACAATCATTTGGGTGGGTCCGGATGGTATTGCTTACAGTTTTCTTTGCCGGAAGTGCGATTTGCTCATCTGCACAAAGTCAAACGATCACTGGAAAAGTAACCTCGTCAGAGGACAATCTGGGCCTGCCAGGAGCGAACGTACTCATTAAAGGTACGGCGCGAGGAACAGTAACAGATGCTGACGGAAACTACAGCATCGAAGTATCAAGCGGTGACGCAATACTGGTTTTCAGTTCGATCGGATATGCGACCGCTGAAGTGCCGGTAAGTGGCCGCACCGTTATTAATGTGGCCCTGATACAGGACGTCACGCAGCTCAGTGAAATTGTGGTTGTAGGGTATGGCACGGTGAAGAAGAGCGATGTGACTGGCGCCCTGTCAAGGGTATCAGCAGATGTAATACAGGAAAGACCAGCACAAAACCTCTTTCAGGCCTTGCAGGGTAAGGCATCGGGCGTTCACATCACCTCAAACTTCAAGCCTGGAGAGCTACCCGTAGTAAGGGTGCGGGGGTCGCGTTCACTGGAAGCATCAAACGAACCTCTGTATGTAATTGATGGTATTCCACTCGTATCCGGAAACATCAGTGACATCAGCCCCAACGATATCGCTTCCATTGAAGTCCTGAAGGACGCATCGGCCACAGCAATTTATGGCTCGAGAGGCGCGAACGGTGTTGTACTCATTACAACGAAAAGAGGCAGTTCAGGTCAGATGAATGTCACTTACAACGGCTCTGTCTCACTGGATTCGTACAAATCGCTTACCGACTGGATGAATGGCGGTCAGTACATCGATCGATGGAGGTTGAGCTTGATGAATGGCGGACTTTACAGCACCGCTCAATTCACCGACTTCAACACACCTGTTGTTTTAGGGTATCCTGATCCTGCCGAAGACATTGCACGCATGGGTCTTGCACAAGATCCGGTTGCTATGGAGTCCGTGCTGATGGGATATGAGTGGGAAGATGAAATTGGCGGAACAGTTCGGATGCGCCCAACTACGGCAGAAGAAAAAGCAATGGGGTGGCCTGATCAGGTGCCGGTCTACAACTCTGCCAACATCAGGAGCTACGACTGGATCAAGGATGCCACACGACAAGGCGTAACGAACAACCATCAGATTGCCATCTCAACCGGAAGTGAGACCTCCAACCTGTACCTCTCCCTTAACTACTTCGATCAGGTTGGTGTTCAGCGAGACCAGGACTATCAAAGGTTCACTGCCACCATTAATGGCGAACTCAAGCCAACCGAATGGCTGACCGCAGGTGGATCAGTAATAGCATCTCACTCCGTGCAGAACTACGGTTTCCTGGGGCCGAACACGTCGAATACCGGATCGAAAGACCTTTACTCACGTGCAACAGAGCAATTCCCTTATGCCCTTCCCAAAGATGAAACTGGCAACTGGATAAAGAACCCGGGCGGCAAC
>DATCLO010000060.1:0-6781 GCA_036563875.1 Cyclobacteriaceae bacterium | reverse complement strand
AAATCGGGTTGGGTACGCAGAGCGTATTGTGGTCTGATGCCAAAGTCTTTGCGGATCACTCCGTGAACGGGGGCAACGCGTTGATGTTCGCGACAACTGAAAGGGCGTTGCAAATAATAAAGGGTAACTCATTTACGAATCCCATCGGATTGCTCGACGACATATTGCCGGAAGTATACGAATACGCAAAGGACATTACCAATAACCCGAATCTCCGAAAGACATTTGCCCTTAATGCGCTGGTGTGTGTTGATAACGCAGTCTGGCTGTTGTACGCCGCTGAAAACGGACTAAAGAACTTTGATGCGATGATCCCGGCCGATTACCGCGCCGGCCTTCCCTGGCGTAACGAGAAAGTCGCCAGCATACCTGCCTTCAGTGCGGGCACCGATGTGGCGAAGATCAAGTCAGCAGCAGATGAAGGATACTTCATTATGAAGCTGAAGTTGGGTTCTGCTGGAACGCAGCAAGAAATGCTGGAGAAGGACAAGGAATTTTTGTCGGCCGTCCATAAAACCCTTGCAAACTACAGAACCCCTCACACGAAACACGGCAGAATTCCATACTACCTGGATCCTAATGGACGGTACGAACAAAAGGATACCTTCCTGCGCTTACTGGATCATGCTAAAAAGATAGGAGCCTTTGACCAAATTGCTGTCGTAGAGGAACCCTTCGCAGAAAGCAATGAAGTTTATGTTGGTGACATGGGCGTTATTGTCGGCGCCGATGAAAGCGCTCATACGGTTGAAGATGCGGCAAGCCGCATTGAGCAAGGATACGGAGCGATTGTACTGAAGGGGATAGCAAAAACATTAAGCATGACTTTGAAAATCGCGAAGCTCGCCGCTGAAAAGAAGGTTCCCTGTTTTTGCGCCGACCTGACCGTTAACCCTATTCTTGTAGACTGGAACAAGTGCGTCGCGGCACGCTTGGCTCCATTTCCCAACATGGATGTGGGCCTACAGGAAACGAATGGTCATCAGTATTACAAGAACTGGGAGAAAATGATGTCGTATCATCCGAAAGCCAACGCTACATGGACAAAAACACAGAAAGGCGTATACCATACCGATAAATCCTTCTATGATGAAAGCGGTGGAATATTTGAGCCTTCGCCCCACTATGTAGACATGTTCAAAGATACACTCTAATACACCTGCAACTAATGCCACCGGAAACCGCCCAGCCAACCGTGATACAGGAACAAGCAACGCAAAGGTTACAGCGCGAACAATTTAAAGTAGCCGCTACTGGCTTTCTCAGTTTGTTTTCCCTGATCGGGATCATGTTCTATGGCCTTCCGTTCTTCTTCGATCTATGGGTCGAAGAATTTCAATGGACGCGTGCGACAGTTACCTCCGGTAATCTCATTGGGAAGGTGCTGGTCGGTCCACTTTTCGGATTTGCTGCCGGATGGATCGTTGACCGCTTCGGACCGCGGCGGCTGATGCTTTTTGGAATCACAATAGCGGGAATTGCCGTGATGGGTTTCAGCTTGATGAATTCGCTGTGGCACTTCTACGCGTTCTACTTCCTCACGGCATTGGGGTATTTATGTGGTGGCCCGCTGCCTAACCAGGTGCTCACCTCGCGATGGTTCGACAAGTCGCGTGGCAAGATGATGGGTATTGCGTACCTGGGTATTGGTGTCGGCGGGATGCTGGTGCCCCAGGCGGCGAAGTGGTTGAATGCACAGATGGACTGGCGGTCATCGCTGATTGTGCTGGGATTGGCCATGCTGGTTATTTCGCTTCCATTTGCCTGGTTTGTGAAAGAAAATCCGCCACACGCAACCACGGAGAAGAAGGACAGCGCACCCAAAGTTCCCTTCAAATCGATTCTGAAAAAGAGGGCATTCTACCTGCTGGCGCTCGGGAGTATGTGTTCCATAGGGGCAGTTGCAGGTGTAAGTCAGAACCTGAAATTATTCTTCAGCGACCTGGAATACACGCAAGGACAGGCAGCCAATGTATTTTCCCTGGTGTTGGGAGCAAGCATTATCGGACGTCTGCTGATGGGATGGCTGGCGGATATCTATCCCAAGAAATACGTCATGATACTCATTTACACCCTCGTGACCGTTTCCATCCTGCTGCTGCATTCCGCATCAACGCCTGGTGTTATTTATGTTTTTGCCTTCATCTTTGGTATTGGACTTGGTGGTGATTACATGATCATTCCACTGATGGCTGCAGAGCTGTTTGGCCTGAGGGTAATGGGACGTGTTATGGGACTGGTATTGATGATCGATGGAATAGGTGAAGCACTGGGGCCCATCTTAGCAGGTCACCTTCGCGATACGTCCGGTAGTTATTCGTTGGGTTTTACGTCGTTAATCATGCTGTCGGTGATTGGTACCATTGCTGTGGCATTGCTGCCCAGGAGGAATGTTGAAGCATAGATTCGTTCCCTAGAGAGGGGTAAATATGCTACACCAGGTCAACGGTGTACTGTCCTATCTCCTTTATGTTTACCGAAGGAATGAACGTCTTGCTTTCGTAAAGCTGAATCAGGCTATCAAGGTCCACCTCGTCCAGTTCGGTGATGTTATAATCTCCGTCTCCGGCTTCCCATGCACTCTGCCACAGAGAAGCAAGGTACAACGCACCCAGTCCGAAGATCTTACCCATCTTCTTCGCGCCAATCTTGTCCCACATACGCTCTGCAATAAATGCTTTGCCCTGGCCTTTGTGCATTTCGCAAATGTCTACTAGTGTCTTCGGCTGAACCAATTTCAATACCTCTTTCATTAACTCAACTGTAAGTCCTGCTGCTTGCCTTCCGTCCTTCACAATACGCAAATCACCGAGCCTTCCATTGTTGATTAGACTCATGGCCTCATTCAGAATCTCGACAATGAACTTATTGATCATGTTGGTTTCAAAGACACTGTGAACACCTTCACCCATCTTGCCGCCGTTGCCGTTAGGAATTCCATCAAACATGTGTGAGATGTGCAGGGGCTGGCATGCATCGCCAACATAGTGAGAGAGTATGCCGGCGGCAGCGACAAACCTGTTGATCTCACCCGCCTGGCATGCCGTCTGCATTTCGTTGAATATCTGCCAGACACGGAAGGGAAGTATCCCCTTACTCCGATCCCGTACTGCGTCGTCCTGGTAATACGAGAGCCACTCAGCCGGAGTAAGAAACTGCATGTTGGTAAAGTCTCCCGTGCAGTAATCAAGTAATGTCTTCCCGTGTGAATCCTTTTTGTCCATGTCCGCGAAGTGATTCGGGCTTTCCTTTCCGCGTTTGATTCCCGCTTCGCGGCCCTTCCAAACCAAATCGGGGACGTCGGCAAGTGGGACAAATCCAAAGTCTTTCCTGAGCGCCTTCAGTCCTTTATCGATTTGGCTAATCGTAAGGCTATCGAAATCAAAGGTGATGACTTCAATGTTGTTTAGCATCAGCCTTTTGAGATTCCGATTCTTGACACAATCGCAAGCAACATTGGCGATGGAAAAATGACCTAGCTTCCCCCATGTGTAGTCCTGGTCGAGGTTCCATCCCCTTACGAGGTCAACCTCGAGCATTCGCAATGCATTACTCAGACTGGTAGCGAGCGCATAGGCGCTCTTGCCTTTACCGGCATCATCAATAAAGCTGTGTTGGCCCCACTGGACGGCAATTGGAAGCAACGAAGGAGTCTTTGTCTCGGTGTCCTCCGTCTTCAGCAACCAAAGAGTGCCAGAGTCGCCGTGTTTGGTCTGCAGTTTGGTATCACCCCGGGGACCAATCAGAAAGTCTGCCGCATATTCATAACCGCCGACTGACTTGTAGCGATAAAACATCGCGCAAACCTCTCCGTCCAACCGTCCCGATACACTTCCGAACGCAACAACAGGAGCACCAATAAGCTTGAGTGATAGATTGTAGATATTCAAATCTGCCAGTTTGCTGTAAGAACCTATTTGGAATACATCAGTTTTCCAGATTCTTATATCGTCGATCTCGATAAGGCCAACATCATTATTTATGAACAGATTCCGAGCTTTCCATCCAGGATACATTTTTTCAAACTCTACGTTGCCGATTTGCTTGCTTGAACTCTTGCCGATCGGTGTGAGCACGCCTTTCATTCGCGTGTAAATGATGGTACCAGGGTCTCCAACTACGTGTCGATTGGTTAACGCATAGTATTTATTGCCATCACTCACCACGCAGCCTATAGAAGCAATTCGCTGCACGCCCTGCGACTCAACTATCAGAGGGAAGCCGCCCCCGACAAGATTGGTAGGAAAAACGATTCTGGACGGATCAACATACTCCTCAACGTAATCGTCCTTCGTCGCCTGTACCACGCATATCGGAACAATACGACCATCCGGCATATAAATGCGCTTCGGAATAAAGTCCTGGAGATCCACGCCCCCGGATTTTGTGTCCTCAAATTCATCGTATTCGATCCAATCCTTCACAAACACAAGGACACACGGCCAGGAGTAATCCCGAACCTCGGAGTTGTCCAGGGTACGCTTGCCCTTGTTCTTTTTTTGGACAGCATCAAGGTAGCCCTCCTGATGGGGCCTTGGTTCATCCTTGCGGATTCGATATCTCCCCACAGCAGTTGCGACAACATTCTTTTTGTTCATCAGGTGGACATGAAACAGATCGCGGGCTTCGATCAAATCTTCAAGTGATAAGCTGTGATAACTGTTATCGTTCTCTAGATAGCTTTCAGGAGTAGATTTTAACATATATAGGGGTTTTACGTGGTAGGCTTCGTATACTGAATGTAACGCTTTATTTGCCCCTTTGAAAGAATGATTGTTTGCCCTCGCAAAAAACTATCCCTGAAGAATGGTATTGAAAGAAATGAATCTTAGCCCTACCATCGACAACTTCGCAGATCCAATACTGCTGAGAACGAGTCGCGATGCTGAGTTTAGTCGAGAAAACAGCGCGACGCTCATCCTTACCGGGGTGTTCCTTGATGCTACCACAGGATCACCAGTTCATGTGATTGTCGGCGGTTCATTACAGGCATAGCTTTGCATAGCTATTGACCACAAAAAGATTCTCGCTATGACAAAGCATGCCTGTTTCATTACCATTATTGTGATATGTGCAATCTCGTCCTGGGCGCAGAAAAGCCTTAAACCCGGCGAGGTTTTTCGCGATTGTCCCGATTGCCCCGAGATGGTGGTGATTCCAGGAGGTAGTTTCACCATGGGCAGCACGGCAGACGAAGTCCAGGGATATCCCCTGGCTGATATCCGAGTGCAACTGGAAGGCCCACAACGGGTCGTGAACATTAAGCAATTTGCAGTCGGAAAGTTCAACATTACCCGGGGTCAATGGGCAGCATTTGTGGCGGATACGAACCGGCCTACCAGAGGCGGGTGCAGGTGGAGTGGCCTGCCTGCAGCTGCCGATGCTAAACCTTGGGATCCTCATCCGGACGCGACCTGGAAAAATCTCGGGTTTGCGCAGGACGATACGCATCCTGTCGTGTGCGTAACGTGGAATGATGCCCAGGATTACGTAAAGTGGCTCAGCAAGAAGACGGGATCGACGTATCGGCTCCTGACTGAAGCGGAGTGGGAGTACGCTGCGAGAGCCGGAACAACAACCACCTTCCCGTGGGGAGACACGGCAAGCCATGAATACGCCAATTACGGTACCGACACCGTTGCGGGAGTCGGGTTCACGAAAGGCCGCGATCAATGGATGTACACCTCACCAGTAGGCGCGTTTCCACCCAATGCCTTCGGACTACACGACATGCATGGCAATATACTCGAATGGGTAGAGGATTGTTTTTCCCCGACCTATGCAGGCTTGCCTACTGACGGTTCAGCCTATACCACAGAAACGACATTGGATTCCCTGCCAGGACCGTTCGCCAGGATGAATGGAAGTACTTCCTGTTCGTTCAAGATGTGTCGCGGTGGCGATGCGTGGGACCATCCCATACTGATCCGTTCCGCGTCGCGAACCTGGGCCATGGTTGCCGAAGAAAATTATGGTGGCACGGCTGGACTTGGGATTCGCGTTGCGAAAAATCTTCCTTGAGACGGGGCGAATTCGTACCTTATCATAATTGGTTCCTGACAGTCGGCTTTAAGAAGGTTGCCATTCATGTAAATGAAGATCCTCGCCCGCCATACCGTAGTGTCTGCGATGCTGCTACTTTATTCATTAGCAGGACATGCGCAAAACCGCGGCTGGGTGGACAAAACAAATGCTGATTCGCTTAAGCGTGCAGTAGCCACCCAATCCGCAGACACGAATAAAGTGCATAACCTTTTTCGATTGAGCACCTACTATAGGTGGCTTAACCCTGACTCGAGTCTCAACTACGCGCACCAGGCGTTAGACCTGGCAGAAGAACTTGATTTTGAGACGGGAATATTCTGGTCACTGACGGCTGTGTGCGGTGCTTCTATCCTTGCTGGCGATTATCCCAGAGAACTGGAGTATGCCTTCAGAGCATTTGCGCTTTCTAAAAAGTTGAATCAGCCCAGGATGACGGGATTTGCCAATGGCATGATGTCAGAATACTACTATAACCTGGGTGAATATGAAATCAGCTTGAGATATTGGCGCGAAGTAATGAGGGTAATTAAAAACTGGTTTCCGTATGAAGAGTATGTCTCATGGGGACAATTGTCAAGGATATATCAGGCGATGGGGCAACCGGATTCAGCGATGGTATATGCGAAGAAATCATATGACATGATCACGGGTGACCAGCGCATGAATCGGTACTTTCATCCGCGACAGATAGCGTTGTCACATTGGAACCTCGGTGAGGCCTTAGCAGGAAAGGCGA
>DATCLO010000059.1:0-4737 GCA_036563875.1 Cyclobacteriaceae bacterium | reverse complement strand
GAATTATCGTGAGTCACAATCCAGGAAACCTTGGCAAGACTGCGACAGTGAACCGATTATTCGGAATGGCCAGGGGCATTTTTGTGACGGTCCACGATGCGGACGACGTGTCGGAACCCACGCGCTTCGAGATTCAGTTACAAAAACTGAACAGCGATCCAACGCTGGTGTTCTGTGGGTCCAATTTCTGTGGCCTGAATACCAGCGGAAAGGTGTTTGGGATCAGCAACCTGAGCGTGGACAACGATGATCTTAAGGAAGACCTGTTTACTCAATCGCAATTCCATGGCCCTACAGTCATCTTCAGAAGGGACGCGGCAATGAAACTCGGCGAGGTTTATCGTCCTTTTTTTAGGGACTACAATGAAGACTACGACTTTCTCTTCAGACTGTCTGAGCTTGGTACGGTAGCGAATTGCCCAGAGGTCCTGTACAGATACAGAATCACGCAGGCCTCTTTGTCCAGAAACCTCACACCACAGAAGCGGGTGTCGACAAAGCTTGTCCAACACCTTGCACGTCAACGAAAGGAAGAGGGTACCGATGACCTAATGTCGGGACGCGTCGATAACCTCAACCGAAAACTGGAAGAATTGACTGAGCCATACAATCGGGATAAGAGTTTGATATTTCGTGAGCAGGCAGAACTCGACGTATCCTACGGGTTTTATCGGGAGGCCCTCAGAAGTGCATTAAGAGCTGTGAGGACCGCGCCTACAGTGATAAAAAACTATCGGTTGGTTCAGCACATAATCAGGAAGAGAGTTTTCGGCTTCTAAAGTGATTGGTTGAGATAATGAAAATCTGCCATGTGGTCGCCTGGTTCCCCAATTCCCGCAATCCGCTGGAGGCATCATGGATTCAGCGTCATATAGAAGCATTAAGTCCGCATTGCGATAACTCGATTCTCCATTTGCAAGTCATTCCATCAACACGCTTTTCCGTAATACGCAAGTCCGAACCCGGCCTGCTGCAGCGAATTGTTGAGATCCCTGTGAATAGCTGGAAGTTGGCGGAAATGCTGACCGCAATGCTGCTCTCTTTTTACCTTTTTACGTTGCGATTCTGCCGGCAAGCCGACTTGATCAATTTTCACATTGCCTATCCAACTCTTGTTTATTGGCATTGGATGAAGAAATTTTTCCGGAGGCCCGTCGTCATCAGTGAACATTGGAGCGCATATCGTTTTCACTTTGGTGTGACGGACAAGAGTAAGCTGAAATCCGTCAAGCGCATTTTCAGACAAGGAATACCTGTCATTGCCGTGTCGTCCAGCCTCCTGTCGGATATCAGGAATTTTTCCGGGGGTGACTTTAAAGGCTACATTGTCCCCAATGCGGTAAGTTCACCCTTCTCTTATCGACCGGGGGAGCGAAGGGAGAAGTTTTTCATGGCCAGTTACTGGAAATCGCCCAAACGACCCTTGGTGGTGCTGGAAGCGTTTAAGTTGTTCGCTGAGGATCATCCTCATTTCGAACTGGTGATAGGTGGTGGAGGTCCTCATGTCGACATCATGAAACGTTGGGTAGACGACAATGATCTCGCTGGAAGAGTTTCTTTTGTAGGTACGCTCACACCCGAAGAGATGGCGAGCCACTTTAGTTCTTCCCAGGCTTTCCTGCATTGTTCGGACTACGAAACCTTTTCGGTCGTGTGCGCGGAAGCTCTGTGCTGTGGAGCGCCGGTCGTTGCGAGCAATGTCGGGGGAATTCCGGAATTTGTGGACGGGACGAATGGAGTACTGGTGAACGAAAACTCGGCGGCGGCGTGGTTGGATGCACTAAGATGTTTTGTCCGCAGGCGTCAGGAGTTTGACTCCGAGCTTATTTCCCGGAAGGCTATTGATCGCTTTTCAAAAGAGCAGATTGGTCGCCGTTACTACCAGATCCTTTGTGAGGTTGCGGGAGAGGAGGAAAAAATTTCAAAAATGACTTTAACTTGATATAATCAGAGCCGATGAAAGTAGATTACAAGCCCGAGTATTTTCAATATTCAAGGCTAGAGATGCTTGCGTTTGTCCCGGACGGAACCCGGACATCGCTGGAGGTGGGATGCGGAGCGGGCAAGTTTTCGAGTAACCTGGCAAGAAGGGGGATAGAGTGTTGGGGCATCGAACCTGAAGGTGCGGCTTACGAAGAGGCACTGAAGAATGGCGTAAAATGCCTGCCGGGATTGTTTCAGGATCAGTTGGACAATCTTCCGAAGAACTATTTTGATCTCGTCGTGTTCAATGATGTCCTTGAGCACATGAGTGATCCCTGGGAAGCCCTGATCCTTACGAAGTCGCTGCTGCGGGAAGGAGGGCACGTGGTGGCATCAATACCCAATATTCTTTACTTCCCGGCTTTTACGGATTTGGTGATTACTCGAAATTTCAAGTATACCGAGGGCGGCATTTTTGACAAGACGCACCTGAGATTTTTTACCAAAAGGAGTATTGTAGATTTTTTTGAATCGTGCGGCTTCGAGGTAAAAAAGATCGAAGGCATTCATGCCTATATATCGCGGAAGTTTACACTTTTTAATTTACTGACCCTGGGGTACTTCAAAGAGATGCAGTACGCACAATTTGGAGTAACGGCCGGAGTCAGGGTGTAGCCCATGGACCAATTAATTTTTCATTCTTAGCTCATCCTATGTCGGCAACGAGAGGCGCACACAGAAATTCATTCGACCTGCTGCGATTGATATTAGCCTCTTTTGTCATTATCACACATTCTTATGCAATCCTTGGGCTTCCGGATCACGACCTCTTGTACGTGCTATCCAATGGTCAAACCAAATTCTCGGTTTTCGCTGTTGATTGTTTTTTTGCGATCAGCGGATACCTGGTGACAATAAGTCTGTACAACAGCCCGGGTGTCCTTCCTTACCTCGCCAAGCGAGTCTTGAGAATTGTACCCGGCTTTTGGGTTGCCGTGCTTCTTAGCGTAGTGCTGCTGGCGTACCTTACTTCCGAGGCACCGTTGGCGACCATCCTTTCGGGAGATTCCATTCGATACTTGGTTAACACTCTCGCTTTTCGCATTCACTACACCATATCAGGCATCTTGTCCGGCAAAACCATCAATGGTTCTTTGTGGACAATCCCCTACGAGGCTTTCATGTACGTCATGATTGTACCACTTTGGTGGTTGAATCGTACTTCCGTAAGGAGCTCGATCATTGGTGGTGTGCTGCTTATCTTTCTGGTCCTCCACTTTTTTGTCCGGGATACTTTCATTACCCGGTCATTCACATCGAACGGAGATTATTCGTACGGAGTGTATTTGTGGGGTTTCCCTGTTCAACAGGCAATTGTGTATTTGACGGACCTCCGGGACCCGATTTACCTGACACTGGTGGCTATTCCTGTGGCATATGTCTTCGGATTGGCTTCATGGCATTCCGTTGAGTACCCCTTCTTACGGCTGAAGCACCTGCTGCAGCCCCAGGCACATCAGACGAACTCCTGATGAGTAATCCGATAGACGTTTCTATTATCATCGTCAACTACAACACGTTCGCGCTGACCTGTGCATGCGTCGATTCAATCATCGCAAATACCAGGGAAGCACGCTATGAAATCATCATCGTGGACAACGCATCTTCCGAGGGTGATCCCGACCAATTTGTCCAGCGTTATCCGGACATAAAACTTATCCGGAATACAACAAATGTCGGTTTCGGGATTGCCAACAATCAGGGCATGGCGGTTGCAAAAGGAACGTACTTTTTGCTGATCAATTCGGATTGCTATCTCCTCAACAACGCAATTGACCTTGCACTCCAATTCGCTTTACAACGACCTGATACCAAGGTATTCGGTGCTACGCTGCTGAATGAAGACGGTTCTGACCAGGCATCCCATTACCCTCCGGTCAAAATTACCCTCTATTCTCCCATTCGATCTGTGTTGCTGGTGAATCCCATTGCCGGGCGTATTATTCGATCATCTCCCCTCAAACAACCTCCCGGAATTGGAGGTCTATACGGAGCGTATGTATGGTTACACAGGTCTGTTTACGAATCTGTCGGTGGATTCGACCCGGATTTTTTCATGTACTGCGAGGATACAGAATGGTTCAGAAAGCGAATCGCCAGGTTCTTCAAGATAGAGATTTGCCAGGAGGCAAGAATATGCCACCTGGGAGGAAGAAGCAGTGCACTTTCTGTGGTGAGTCCCCAAAACGTGCTGTCCTTTTACCTGTACTGGTACAAGATCGGCAAGCCGCATTTCTGGATATATACGGTCGGAAGTATCTTTAATGTCATATTCATTTGGATGTGTCTTCCCTTCATGAGTAAGAAAGAGCGCCGGAGGAATATCATCTATACGAAATGTGTCATGAGGTTCTTGCCGAAAATCCTTTTTGATATTCCCAGATATGACAACCGGTTTGCTTCAAGAGAAGCACCTTTAAGAGTTAATTGACAATCGGTGGTGACTTTGCGTGACAAGAATATCCTGCTGATTTCTCCCGAGCCCTGGAATCACATCAAGGTATCGAAGCACCACTATGCCATATGCCTGGGTAAGCGGGGCAATAAGGTGTTCTTCCTTAATCCACCAGGAAAAAAGCAGGCTGTATTGCCGACCCCCTATTCCAACGTTCAGTCCATCCACTATGAAGGCTTTCCAAAGGGTCTGCGATTTTATCCGCGCTTTCTGCAGCGGCATTTTATTGCCAAAAAGTTTCGTGAAGTTGAGGCTATGTGTGGGGGTAGGATCGATATCGTTTGGTCTTTCGACAATTC
>DATCLO010000058.1:0-14718 GCA_036563875.1 Cyclobacteriaceae bacterium | reverse complement strand
ATTCCATATAATTCACCCTCCATCCGGGCGGATAATTTCCTTAACTTCGGTCAGCTAACCGGAATATTATGGCAAGCATTACCATCAACGTCAACGGCAAGAAGCGGTCTGTGGAAGCGGATCCGCGGACGCCCCTACTATGGATTCTCCGCGATCATCTCGACCTGGTGGGAACAAAGTACGGCTGCGGAATCGCGCAATGCGGGGCATGTACCGTGCATATCGATGGTGTGGCCACGCGATCGTGTATTCTCCCGGTATCGGAAGTCGGCGAGCGGGAAGTAACGACCATCGAGGGCCTCTCGCAGAACGGTGATCATCCCGTCCAAAAAGCCTGGCTGGAGCATGACGTCGCGCAGTGTGGCTACTGTCAGGCCGGTCAAATCATGACGGCCGCGGCGTTGCTGAAGAGCAATCCCAACCCCAGCGACGCGGAGATCGAAGATGCCATGCACGGCAATATCTGCCGGTGTGCTACTTATATAAGAATACGCGCTGCAGTACGCACTGCTGCTAATGCGAACTCTTAACCCCTCCTCCAATGGCACGAGTAAAAACAACTTTAAATAGAAGATCTTTTCTAAAGGCTTCCGCCATGGCAGGCGGCGGTCTGATGCTTAGCTTCAACTGGCTTGCCGCATGCAAGTCGCCTTCAGGCGAAGAGGTGCTGGGCATGCCCGACAAATGGTTTGACCTCAACAGCTACATCAAGATTGGCAACAATGGACTCGTAACGCTGATGTCGCCCAACCCCGAGTTTGGATCGAATGTGAAGACATCAATGCCGATGATCCTCGCCGATGAGCTGGATGTGGACTGGAAAAATGTTCTTGTTGAGCAGGCCGACTTCTACCCTGAGCGCTTCGACCGTCAATTCACCGGAGGAAGCATGGGTATACTCCTGGGTTGGAAACCGCTCCGCACCGCAGGCGCAACGGCACGTCAAATGCTTGTCAACGCCGCAGCAAAGCAATGGAACGTTCCTGCAGACGAAATAACGACCGAAGCGGGCATACTCTACCACAAGGCCAGCGGCAAGAGCGCTGGATACGGAGAGATGGCGTCGCTTGCTGCCGAGCTTCCAGTTCCGGAAGAAGTCGCCATGAAACAGGTGAGCGATTTCAAGATCATCGGCACGTCGAGAAAGAATGTAGATGGTAAGAAGATTGTAACGGGACAACCGCTGTTTACTCTGGATTATAAGACGGACGGCATGCTGATCGCCATGCCCATTCATCCGCCCTTTGGTATGACGGTGAAATCTGTCGATGATTCGGCAGCTCGCGCCATGCCGGGAATCAAGGATGTGTTTACCATTAAGGTCCTACCCGACAACTACGAACAAAATGCTTTCGACACCGTCAGCTTTCCTGAGATGGTCGTCGTCGTTGGAAATACCACCTGGGAAGTAATAAATGCCAAGAAGGCTGTTAAAGTCGAGTGGCAATTGCTCGACGAACGCGCATTCGAAGTTCAGTCGTGGGGTGGTAAGCAAAAAGTCGTCATCCCGAAGGGCCTCGAGAGCACAACCGCGCATCGCGCCCGGATGGCAGAGGCCGCGCGGGGCAAGGCGCAGGTGTTGCGACGTGATGGCAACCCCGAAGCGGCATTCAGGACCGCCGCCAAAGTGCTGGAGCGGACCTACACTGCTCCTCACCTCGCACACAACACCATGGAGCCAGTCAATGCGTTCGCCCATGTAACAGAAGGCAAGGCAGAACTCTATGCACCGATACAGGCACCAGAGTTCATACGTCGTACCATTGCCGCACGATTGGGTATGCCGGAAGATAACATCCATATCCGGTTAGCACGCATGGGTGGTGGCTTCGGGCAAAGAGCTTACGGTCACCACCTAGTGGAAGCTGCTGTGATCTCTCAGAAAATGAAGGCGCCGGTCAAGCTTGTGTACACGCGAGAGGATGATATGACGTACGGTATTTATCGTCCTACCTACACGGCAACGTACAGAGCAGCGCTTGACAAAGACGGAAATCTGATAGCATTTCACGTGCGTGGCGGTGGTATTCCTGAACACGCCGTTCACGCAAATCGCTTCCCTGCAGGAGCAGTGGATAATTACCTGGCTGAGGGCTGGTCGCTGCCGTCGAACATTACCATCGGAGCCTTCCGTGCACCGCGATCCAACTTTATAGCAGGCGCGGAGCAGTCGTTCCTTGATGAGCTGGCAGAGCTTGCTGGAAAGGATCCGATCGACTTCCGTCTGGAATTACTCGAGCGTGCGCAAAAGAATCCCGTGGGTCAGAACAACGACTACGATCCCGATCGTTACGCGGGTGTGCTCAAGCTCGTGCGTGAAAAATCAAATTGGGATCAACCGCCATCAGGCGTTGGTCGTGGTGTAGCTGCTTACTTCTGCCATAATACTTACGTGGCGGAAGTAGTCGACATGCGAATGGAAGGCAACAATCCGGTGATCGACAACGTCTATGCAGCAGTAGATTGTGGCATCGTGGTTAATCCTGATGCTGCCCGAAACATGGGCGAAGGTGGCATCATCGACGGAATCGGTAACGCATTGTTTGGTGAGCTCACGTTCAAAGACGGCGTACCCGAAAAGAACAACTTCCATCAATATCGCATGATTCGTCAGAAGGAAACACCGCGAAATGTGGAAGTACACTTTGTGCAAAACGAACACGATCCCACGGGTCTTGGTGAACCGCTCTTCCCTCCCATCTTCGCCGCCGTGGCGAACGCACTGTATCGCGCAACGGGTAAACGGTACTACGATCAACCGTTCGCGAAGCACATTGCCGTATCACCGACGATGATGTGACGACACTTTCTTGAACCACATAGAGCACAACGGTAACACATAGGGCACATAGATTGTAAACGAGATCCTATGTGTCTATGTGCTCTATGTGTCCTATGTGGTTCAACTATCTGTCGCCGTTAGGCGACTAACATTTACTTTTTCACGACAAACTCCGAACCATCAACCTCCTTCCGATACGGCAACGACGACTGCGCGCCCATGCGCGTGACAGAAATGGAGGCGGCTTTGCATGCGAAGGCAACGGCTTGATCTAACGGAAGATCTTCACTCAGAGCAACGGACAATGCACCGTTGAAGCAATCACCCGCGGCGGTTGTATCTGTAGCCGTTACTAACGGCGCTTCGATCATCTGCTGCGTGAACTCGTTAGAAAGATAGGCGCCTCTTGCTCCTAGTGTTATCACCACGTTCCTCACACCTTTTTCGTGCAGCTTACCCGCGGCCGCCTTCGCTGACTCAAGGTTGGTTACGCGTATGCCGGTCAGCAGTTCAGCCTCCGACTCATTCGGTGTAATCACGAAAATATGCTTGAACACTTCATCACTGAGTCGGTTAGCAGGCGCCGGATTGAGGATCACCTTTGCATGTTTTTTATGCCCTAGTTCAATAGCGTACTCAACCGTCTCGATAGGAATCTCCAGCTGAAGTAACAGGATGGCCGGGCCAATAATTGACTGAAATGCCTGCTCAACGATGGCTGTACTAAGATGGCCATTTGCGCCGGGCGCTACTGCAATGCTATTCTCACCCCGTGCATCAACGTTGATCAGTGCAACACCGGACGGATGGTTGGGATCGGTAACCACGAAGTCGGTATTGATTTTTTCTCTTTGAAACTGCTGCAACGCCTGACGACCGAAGATGTCGTTACCAACACAAGCAACAAACGTAACGCGACCACCCAGTCGCGACGCGGTCACAGCCTGGTTAGCACCCTTCCCACCGGGGTTCATCAGAAACGATCCACCGATAACAGTCTCCCCTGGTGACGGCAGCTTCCCCGCCTTTACGACCATATCGGTATTGGAGCTCCCTACAACATAGATGGGTACACTCATAATATTAAAGTATTCAAAAACCGACCGCCAAAATATGAACCGCAAGTCAATATACGCGCCATTTTTGGTTTTCCTGGCTAATCCTATGATAATTAAGCATACATCACCTGTTACCAAATGGCCATAATTAATTGCACTTCACAAAATCCGTGTATTAAGATTACATTGCACCAGCAGACAATCCTATGTACTCGATCGAGCATCTTTTTTCGCTGGTAAAGTCGATGACCAAATCCGAAAAGCGGCATTTTCGATTGACATCCGATCTCCAGCAGGGTGAAAAGAGCTACATGGCATTGTACGACATTCTCGAGGCAGCAAACGCATTTGACGATGACCTTGAAGCTACGCTAAAGAAGCGCTTTCGCGGTTCATCCATAGAACCCGCGAGAAAGCACCTTTACCAGGTGTTAATAAAAAGTCTGAGGCAATTCAACAGCCATCAGGATGTCGAGCTGAAACTGATGACGTGGCTGCAGGACAGTCGAATACTCTACTACAAAGGCCTGCTCTCTCTCAGTCTGGAGCAGCTTATCAAAGTAAAACGCGTAGCGCTGGCGCACGAAAAGTACATGTATTTCATCCTTGCAGCGCGTCAGGAATTGCAATATCTCGTAAGGTCACAGTTTGGCGGCGTATCGGAAGACGAACTCATCGAAAAACAGGAGGCGCTAAAAACATTCCTCGCGCAGGAAAGCAGTTCGATACGGCACGCTATGCTCTACGAAATATTGTTGTTCCGCTATTGGAAGAATGGTATTGCCCGGAGCCAGGAAGACATTGCGATGCTGAACGATTTGCTGCTCGAAGAATACCAGGTGTTGAACACACAGAGCATCCAGTCGTTTCATTCGCAACAACTCCACCTTCACTTTCAGTCGATTTACTTCACCATGATCAGCAACCCCGAAGGTGGCTTGACGGTCTTTCGGGAGCTCGACGAACTCTTCCGGCGGCATCCACACCTGTGGGAACATTCGCCCCTCTACTATGTTCACTTGCTGGGCGGTATCCTCGAGGATCTGAGGATGATGGAGCGATATGATGAAATGCCGTACTATCTCGACAGACTGAGGTCGATTAGTCAGGATTCGACCGGGCTCTCGCTCATCGTCAAATATCTAATCTTCGAATACGAACTGCAAGCTCTGGTAGATCAACGCAAAGACAAAGAGGCAACGGCGCTCATTAAACGCTATCAACCCGACCTGGATCGGGAAATAAGTCAACTTAATCTTCAAACGCGCCTTCAACTTCATTTCGTGTTAACCAGGGCATGGTTTATTGCGCGTGACTATTCCAAAGCGCTCAAGACAATAAATGCCATTTTGAATCAGCCTTCCGGTTACATCTACCGTCCTTTACACGTCCTCTGCCGGTTGATGAATCTCCAGATCAACGCGATGTTGGAGAATACGGAATACCTGGTACATGCAATCCGCTCAGTGGAAAGAAAGCTGAAAGCAGAGCCCAAGCTTTTCGAAGTGGAGAACCTCGTCCTGACATTTCTGAAACGCTGGCTAAAGCTGAAGCCTTCACCGGAGGTTCCGCAGAAAATCAAGGAACTCGAAAATAATCCATTCGAGAGGCGCGTGATTCGCGAATTGAATTTACCGGAATGGATCGGGCTGATGAAAGTAAGGGGTGCCTGACCTGATTTCCTGAACATTACCTCATACCCCCGTAGGAATATCCATTTCTGATTCAGGAAGTCGCCTGCGAAGTGACCTTTTTCAACCCAGAGACGGACCATAGGATTGTCTGTTTCTATTTTTTTTGGCTGGTATCGGTGATTGCAATAGGCCAACATTGTATTACCGAAATCGATTGCTTAGTCACGTCTTCATTCAAACAACTCATGGCCTTATGCAAAAACTATTACCGCACTTGTTCAGGCAACCACCTTCCCGCTGGTTGGCCATAGTCCTTGTGACGATCTGCTTTGGTTCCGTCGTGCTGAGGGCGGATGCACAATCCTCGGGCTTCACCGTTCAAGGAACAGTAACAGATGATGCGGGAAGCCCGCTTCCCGGGGTTAACATTCTCGTGAAAGGAACGCTGACCGGAACGACTAGTGACACGGATGGGAGGTACTCCATCAGCGCTCCTTCCGGGGACGCGGTCCTTGTGTTCTCTTTCATCGGGTACACTACTCAGGAAATTCCTGTCGGTAACCAATCGGTCATTGATGTCTCGATGGTATCCGACGTCCAAACTTTGGGTGAAATCACCGTCGTCGGTTATGGTACACAACGCAAGGAAACCGTAACGGGTGCCGTAGCTTCGATAAAGTCCGCCGACATCGTGAAGAACGATGTAGCTGACGTCACAAATACCATTGCCGGCCGTATTCCCGGCGTTATTGCTGTTCAAAGCCACGCCCAACCTGGCGACGATGCGGCACAACTCTTCATTCGCGGGCAGTCGACATTGAACGACAACTCACCGCTGGTTATGGTCGACGGTGTGCAGCGCGACTTCAACCGGATCGATCCGAACAACATTGAATCCATCACCATTTTGAAGGACGCATCCGCTACCGCCGTATATGGTGTGCGCGGTGCAAATGGCGTGATCCTGATCACAACAAAACGCGGCTCGGAATCGAAGCCGACACTTTCCTACTCCGGCTTTTACGGTGTTCAGAATCCAGTCCGCACACCGGGCTACCTCAATGCATATGATTATGCTGTGCTGTACAACGAAGCACAGCTGAACGACAATCCTGACCTGGGCCCGGACGAACTCACGTATTCGGCTGACGATATTCAAAAGTACAGGGATCATTCCGATCCCTACGGTCACCCCGACGTGGACTGGAACAAAGAGATTCTCCGCGACAATGCACCTATACAACGCCACTCCTTCTCATTGTCGGGTGGCTCTAAGAACATCAGCTACTATACCTCGTTTGGGATCATGGATCAGGACGGAAGCATTCCCAGCCTCAACTACAAGACCTATACCTATCGCGCCAACATCGACGCGAACGTAACGGCCATGACCAAGTTGTCGATCAACCTTTCAGGTATCAAGGAAAACCGAACTTATCCAGGCGTGACTGGTCAGGGTACGGATCAGGCTGGCATCTTTTCCTCCGTAGCTCCTAATGCGTTCCCTGTAAAATGGGAAAACGGCACCTGGGCAGCCGATGTGGGTTTGAACCCTGTAGCAGAAGTGACGGAGTCGGGCTATCGGAGGTGGGCTAACAACACGCTTCAGAATTCAATCACGCTTGAACAAAAACTTCCTTTCGTCACCGAAGGGCTGGCGGTGAAAGTCATGGCGGCATATGATCCTGGCTTTTTCAAATACAAGACCTGGCTAACACCTTACAAGGCCTATCAGAAAACAGGATCGGGATACAGCGAAGTAGGTGCCGGCAAAAAACCGAGCCTGCAACAAGGATACGAAGAGAGTTACTCCACAACGTTCGAAGCGCACCTGACGTATACCAAATCATTTGGTAAGCACGACGTCACGGGTCTCCTCCTCTACACTCAGTTTGCGTGGTACGACGAAAACTTCTCGGCAGGTCGCACACAGTACAACTCCGCTGAGATTGATCAGCTGTTTGCAGGTCCCACGCTGAACCCAACGAATAGCGGTTCTGCGGCGGAAGGTGGTCGTGAAGGATACGTGGGCAGAGTTACCTATGCATACGACTCGCGTTACCTTTTCGAGGCAAACTTTGGTTACAACGGATCCGAGAACTTTCCTTCAGGCAAACGGTTTGGCTTCTTCCCTTCAGCTTCTGTCGGATGGGTGATTTCCGGAGAACCGTTCTTCAATGTAACGTTTGTCGACTTCCTCAAGATCCGCGCTTCCTACGGTGAAGTTGGTAACGACCAGATCGGCGGACGGCGCTTCCTCTACAAGCAACCCTTCTATTACGGGGGCGGCTATGTGTTCGGAGGCAATGCTCCTGTCCCCGTTCAATCGATTTTTGACGGCGGACTTCCCAACACAAACGTAACATGGGAGCGCGCTAAAAAGGCCAACGTCGGCTTTGAAGCGGAACTGTTGTCGAACCGGCTAACGCTCGCCGCGGATGTATTTTACGAACGTCGTGACAACATTCTTGCGACGCGAAACCAATCTGTTCCTGAATCCTTTGGCGCCGAGCTTCCCGTAGAGAACATTGGCGAAGTGGAGAACAAGGGTTTTGAACTCGAGCTTAACTATCAGCAATCGCTTGGAGATTTCAGGTACTCGGTAGGTGGAAACCTAACATTTGCGAGGAACAAAATATTGTTCATCGACGAGCCGGCGAATGTACCTGAGTGGCAGCGCAGAACCGGCCGGCCAATGGGACAGTTCTTCGGGTACGTTTCGGATGGCCTCTATCTGACTGAGGAACAACTTACCACAAGCCCCAAATTTGAATGGGCAGAGCCACGTCTTGGTGACATAAGGTACCGTGACATCGACGGTGATGGTGTACTGACACCCGACGATCAAACCGCCATCGGACGCTCACGCCTTCCCGAAGTCATGTATGGCATAACACTCAGTGCAAATTATAAAGGCTTCGATTTCAGTGCGCTCATCCAGGGTGCAGGAAGGGCCAACGTATACTTCTCCGATGAAGCCGCCTGGGAATTTCTGTATGGTGCTAATCCGCTTGAGACGATTAAGGGTCGCTGGACGCCTGATGGATCAAATCCGAATCCCACTTACCCGCGTCTTTCACTCTATCGGAATGAATACAAGAAAGAGCCCTCAACATACTGGTTGAAGGACGCAGCGTACTGGCGGATAAAGAATGTTCAAATTGGCTACACGATCCCTGCTGATGTCTTCGAAAAGATTGGCTTTGCTGTGCAAACGTTCCGGATCTACGCTTCAGCGACCAACCTCTTCACGCACGCCAGATTTGAACAATGGGATCCGGAAGCTCCTAATGGGGCAGGCGGATACTATCCTCAGATGAAGGTTACTTCGATCGGACTTAATATAACCTTTTAAACGAGCAGGCAATGAAAACCAGGATATTCCTCTCAATTATAATGGGCACTATCGCACTCACAGCTTGTGAAAACGATGTGCTGGACAAAGGCCCTCTCGATGTTATCGACGAAAACATCGTGTGGTCAGATCCTCAAACAGCCGAGCTGTACCTGAACGATCTGTACAATTCGCTGACCTACTATAACATATGGGACAATCTGGACAACATGTCGGACCTCACGGAAGGCGGTCACTCGTGGCTGGGTTGTTACACGTATAACTACGGTGAAGTATCGGCATCAAATGATCCATACGGCAAGTGGTGGTACTACCGACAGATTCGGAGGGTCAACAATCTGCTGGATCACTCCGATATGCTGACTGGCGAACAGGACATGATCGATCGGGTTTTAGGTCAGGCTTATTTCCTTCGCGCTTATTTCTACTTTTACCTCGTACGCTCGTACGGTGGCGTCCCGCTGATCACGCATGCGCAGACACTCGATGAGAACCTCGCGGTCAGCAGGAACACATACGAAGAATGCGTGGAGTTTATTGCTGAAGAAATGGACCGTGCGGCGAATCTGCTGCCCCTGGAGTGGGGTGGTCCGAACGTAGGACGTCCAACAAAGGGCGCGGCGCTGGCGATCAAAGCGAGAATGCTGCTCTATGCGGCTAGTCCCCTTACCAATCCCGGAAACGATCTTTCCAAATGGCAAGCTGCCGCCGACGCCGCAAAAGCTGTAATTGACCTCGGCGTGTACGACCTGTACCCGGAGTATGACAAACTCTTCCTGGACGACAACAACGTTGAAGTCATCTTCGACGTTCAGTGGGCCTATCCCTATCGCGTGACGTCAGATCCCGCTGAACGGGTAAGCTGTGAATTTATCATTAACCCTCAGGGACTCAATGGAGCATTTGGCATGAATCGCCCCACGCAGGAGTATGTCGACATGTTCGAAATGGCGAACGGTAAACCCATCACTGATCCTACGTCGGGTTATGATCCCAACAACCCGTATGAAGGACGTGATCCCAGGTTCTATTACTCCATCTTTTACAACGGGGTGCCTTGGCGTGACGACACCGTAGAGACTTTCATCAATGGCAAACATGGACCTGGCATTGCCGACCTGTACGAAACAGGATCGACAATGACAGGATACTATTGCAGAAAGTTTACCGATCCTTCCACGCCCTGCGTATATCTCGTGGATGAGATTCAAGCCAACTGGATCCTGATCCGGTACGCAGAGATTCTTCTCAACTATGCCGAAACTCAAATCGCCCTCGGCAACGAAGAAGAAGCGCGTACATACATCAACATCGTTCGTGAACGAGTCGGCATGCCGCCGACGGACGCCTCAGGAGATGCACTCGTTGAACTGTACCGAAACGAACGCGCTGTTGAACTCGGCATGGAAGAGCACCGGTACTTTGACATCAGACGCTGGAAGATTGCCGAAGATGTGTTGAACGGGTATGTTCACAAGATGACGATTGAAAAAAATGGAGACGGAACGTTCTCGTATGCGGTCGAACCCATGTCGCCTCGTTCATTCCCTGAACGCATGTACTGGCAGCCCATACCCATCGACGAGATACGGAAGAATCCTAATCTTCAACAAAACCCGGGGTATCAATGACGATGCGTGAAAGTCGGAAAATATCCCTTGACTTGAGCAGCCTTTCCTATTCATCTTTGACTGATCTCAGAACCGGAGAAACGTTGACGCCGTCGGGAACCGTAGTTGTCCGTTGCGAGGGTTTGGGATACCCCCTTTTTACCATTAAAAATTAATCAATCACAGAACCTACACTGCAACGACCGATATGATGAGAAAAGTCCTTAAACCACTTCTGCTGGCCAGCCTCTGTGCCTGTCAGCAACCCACACAGCAAAACACGGCAAGCACGACTTCCCTACCCGATCAGGTGACCATGTCCCGAGCCGACCTACAGGATAAGATCAAAGGCGGCTGGGCCGGCCAGGTGATTGGGGTGACGTTTGGAGGTCCTACGGAGTTCCGCTTTGAAGGTACCATGATTAACGACTACCAACCCATCGTCTGGTATGATGGCTATATCAAAAAGACCATGGAAGAAGTGCCCGGACTGTATGATGATCTTTACATGGATCTCACTTTTGTCGATGTCTTTGAGCGCGAAGGGCTTGACGCACCCATAGAATCACACGCTAAGGCATATGCCAATGCTGAGTATGTATTGTGGCATGCCAATCAGGCTGGGCGCTACAACGTGCTCAATGGAATAATGCCTCCGGAGTCAGGCCACTGGCTGAATAATCCGCATGCAGACGACATCGATTTCCAGATCGAGGCCGACTTCTCCGGATTGATGTCGCCGGGAATGCCAAATACCGCAGCGACTATCGGCGATGGTATTGGACACATTATGAACTACGGCGATGGATGGTACGGTGGCGTTTACGTCGGCGCGATGTATGCACTGGCGTTTGTATCGGACGATATTCAATTTGTGGTGAAGGAGGCTTTGAAAGCCATCCCTGAGCAAAGTACTTTTTATAAATGTATCAACGATGTGATACAATGGCATCAACAATATCCCAACGACTGGAAGCAGACGTGGTTTGAAATACAGAAGAAGTGGTCTGATGAAGTCGGTTGCCCCGACGGCGTGTTTACCGCATTCAATATTGACGCTAAGATCAATGCTGCTTATATCGCACTTGGACTTCTTTATGGCAACGGCGATTTTACACAAACCATGGAGATCACAACAAGAGCTGGACAAGATTCGGATTGCAATCCCTCATCTGCGGGCGGAATACTGGGCACGATGCTGGGATACAACGGCATTCCCGAGTATTGGAAGATGGGACTAGCTGAAGCAGAGGATATCGACTTCAAATACACAACCATGTCATTGAACGATGTCTATACGATGGGATTCAGGCATGCGCTTCAGGTGATTGAAAAAAACGGCGGGACGGTATCGGATGATTCCGTCACCATAAAGGTTCAAAAACCCCAGCCGGTACGACTTGAACAAAGCTTTGAGGGACATTTTCCCGTGGAAAAGCGATCGATACGCCACCAACTAACGGACGAATACACTTTCGAATTCGACGGGATAGGTTTCGTTCTGTTGGGATCATCAGATCCTGTTAAAGGATCCAGCTGGGATTACAAGGGCGACTATACAGCGAAGGCTGAACTGTACATTGACGGTCAAAAAATAGAGACCGTAAGCCTCCCTCCCAGTTATATCAAGCGACGGCATGAACTCTTCTGGAAGTATCAGCTTTCGCCCGGAAAACATACCGTACGCATTAAACACACGAATCCGAGCCCAGAGTACAAGGTATGGCTGTCGCAGCTGGTAGTATATCAGGATAAGCCCGTAACGCCGAGATAAGATGTTTATCGTTGAAAGTTATTTCATCGCCGTCCTCTTCTGCATAGTTACCATGCTATGCTGGGGATCGTGGGCAAATACGCAGAAGCTCGTCGCAGGTCAGTGGCGCTTCGAGCTGTTCTATTGGGATTACGTTATCGGCATCATTCTCTTTTCGCTGCTGCTATCGCTGACGCTGGGAAGCTTTGGCACCGAGGGCCGGCCCTTTTTGGAAGACCTCCGACAAGCAAGCGCTCCTAATCTTTGGTCGGCATTAATCGGAGGAATTGTGTTTAACCTCGCCAATATCCTGCTGGTCGCTGCGATCGCTATTGCGGGCATGGCTGTGGCCTTCCCGGTGGGCATCGGACTGGCACTTGCGATCGGCGTAGTGGTGAACTACATCCGCGCTCCTGTCGGCAACCAGTTGCTACTGTTTGGTGGCGTAGTGCTGGTGCTGCTGGCTATTCTGTTAAATGCCAATGCATATCGGCGTATGATGAAGGAAACGAAGGGTGTTTCCACTAAAGGCCTGGCGCTGTCTGTTATTGCCGGGTGTCTAATGGGACTCTTTTACAAATACGTCGCTGAGTCCATGTACCCCGATTTCACTGTCCCTGAGCCGGGCAAGCTAGGCCCTTACGCGGCGGTGTTTGTGTTCTCGCTGGGAATCGGGTTGAGCAACTTTGTCTTTAACTCGATACTCATGGCGCGGCCTTTTGCCGGTGAACCAGTGACCTATGGGCAGTACTTTAAGGGCTCGTTTAAGACACACATGGCGGGAGTTCTGGGCGGAGCGATATGGTGTTTGGGCATGTCGTTCAGCATTATTGCGTCCGACAAGGCGGGGCCGGCGATTTCATACGGACTCGGTCAGGGTGCCACTATTGTTGCGGCGTTATGGGGGATATATATCTGGAAGGAGTTTAGTCAGGCACCGCGTGGTGTTGAAACGCTACTACGACTAATGCTTCTGTGTTATGTAGCAGGCTTGGCCCTTATTATTATCGCGCGATAAATCAGAGATTGACTTTCAACCCCCCGTTGATGACAAATCCATCGACGGGGGCATAAATATCGCGGAACTCGGGGTTCGAGATGCTTCCGGTATAGATAGTATCAAAGCGCGTTTGTCGCGCGTCAAGGAAGTTTTCGAAGTTGATGAAGAGCGAAAACTTTTCCCAGATTCGTTCGAGCATGAATCCACAGATCCAGTAATCCTTGCCGTACATCCCGTCTGTCAATCGCTGGCGACCAAAGTAGTACGCCTCCAGTCCAACCTTCCAGCGCTCTTCAACTTCGTACATCAGGACATTATTGATTCGATGCCTGGCGGTCAGAGGATTTTGAAAAGTTGATCCGCCATCGTGAATTCTTGTATCAGTATAGGTGTACCCAACGAACAATTTGAAGTCACCATACTCGAGTTTTACGTTCGTCTCCGTTCCCTTGCTGTCAATAAACCCATCGACGTTCACGAACTCGTGAGACTCGCCAGACGCAGTAAGGACGAGCGGATCGTCCAGGTACGTGTAAAAGAACAGGTGATTGATACTCAGCGCCACCTCGCCAAGCTCGGTCCGGTAGTTCAGGTCCCAGTTGGCCCCGTAACTCCTCTCAAGCTCGTGGCTATCCGGTGAAATTGGAAGGACATTCTCGTATTGCAGGCGCTCGCTCTCTTCAGTAAAAAAAGTTGGAGCCTTGTAGCCGAAGCCGCCGCCTATTCGGGAACTAAACGAGGGACCTGCACGATAGAGCAGCGAGACACGTGGCAAGAATGCAAAGCCGTAGTCGACCACATGGTCGCCCCGTAATCCCGCCTCCAATATCCACGCGTCGCTCAGAGAAAAAGTACTTTGCACGAAAGCACCGATTATGGTTTGGTCGTAATCCCTGAGCGGCGTAGTGCCGAACGGATTTTCGGAAAAGTTATCTGTCCACAAATTGAAACCGGCGATCCATTCGATCCGGTCGCCGGCATGTACAATGTTGAGTTCCGAAAAAGAGCTGTTCTGAGTACCATCAAAGCGATACCCCGGCGTTGTTATCACCCTGTCGAAGTGATTAATACTATTCTTAAAGTTAAGCGATGTGAGACCACCGAACTTGTGCGTGACCGACACTTGTGTGGAGTAACGGTGTGATTCGTTGCTTTCGAAATATCTGTGGACATCGTCGCCGTTCCCTTCTATATAATGGAGGTCACCACCGATTCTGTCTTCGGTTGTAAAGTTGACGCCAGCATAAAGGCTCGTTCTGTCACTGAACCAGTAAAAGAACTTCGGATTGACGGTATAGCGTTCGAATTCGGGAATGGCGGTAAGGTCGATATTGGCTGGGTCATAGGGTTCTCCTGCGTTTCGGGCAGCAAAGACCGTCACTCCAGCCTTGCCGTAGCGCTCGCTGTAGAAGGCGCTCAAGTCAAGACCTTTCGCACTGGTTGCGTTGGCAAGAAATCTGAGCTCGCGTTCGTCGCCGGGAGTGCGACTAATGAGGTTGACAAGGCCTGCGATGGCACCACCGCCA
>DATCLO010000057.1:0-42703 GCA_036563875.1 Cyclobacteriaceae bacterium | reverse complement strand
ACAGGGTACTGTGTCGCAGGTTGAATCACCCTACTTTCAACAACCTTGTATATTACATTATTGAACGGTCGCGTCAGCCGTCGAGCAGGGCAAGTTCCGGGTATTCGAATCGCCGCGCGATTTCAGGTTGATTCTTATCCTCTACCCTCCTGTCAGTAATCATCCTGGATATTGTATACGCGTCCATCAGCTTACTGTCGATGGGCTCGCAAAGTGCCAGGACGTCATCTTTTGTAAGCTGCGCGCCAACCCAATCCTTTTCGTATTCTCTCGGGATGATCACGGGCATGCGCTTTTTACTGTTGTGGATTTTTTCCATGAGAGAGTTTGCCCTCGTGGTGAGCACCGTGTAGGTCTGCATCACTTCCCCCGTCTGGCGGTCGGTCCAGGTACTCCACAATCCTCCAATAGAAAAAATCGGCTCATCGGGAAGGTATACGAAATAGGGGTACTTCGTCTTTCCACCGTTAAACCATCGCCATTCGAAAAACCCGGTGCAGGGAATCAGGCACCTTTTTCCTTCCGTTGCCGCATCGCGAAAAGCGGGTTTATCAAACATTTCCTCGCTGACGGCATTGAGGGTCCGCACCCGTAACGATTCCGCTTCCTTTACTGACTTGACCCACCAGGGTATGAGCCCCCAATTGTACAACTGGAAGCTCCCCGGCGATGATGACGTTATGATGGGAGATGCCTTAAAATCGAATCCATTCTCATAATACATGGGTTCGTAGTCGAATGGCATCGTCGCCCGATACCTATCGATCAACGCATCCTTTAAGGCGACATCTTGTTTGTGATAACACATGGTTGATTAATGGGATATCATATTGTCAATAACACATCTACGTCTCCGCACGTCCCCAAACCTGGGGAATTACCTTCACAACATATTGTGGCATTTCGCTGTTTCAGGCATAATACGGAACTGGCACACGATTTCTAACTACCCAACAAAACTAAACAACATATAGTTATGGGTAGCATCTTGTATATCGTCGCTGTCGTGCTTGTAATAGCATGGCTTATTGGTTTCCTGGGGTACTCCGCAGGTGGCATGATTCACATTCTCCTGGTACTGGCAATTATTTCAGTACTCGTAAGCGTTATCCGGGGCAGAAGCGTCTGACGCCATCACCAGCTTGAGAATGATCGTCGTTCCCGGATGATGATCATTCTTTCTTCCCTTTTCGCTTTCTCAGACCGATCCCTATGGGCACTACTGCTGATCCTACGCCTTTCTATAAGAAGCTGGCGTTTAACCTGCTGTCCCTTGTCTTGTTGGGTGGTATTCTTTATGTGGGTCAGGGCATCCTAATCCCGTTGTTTTTTTCTGTATTGCTGGCCACCCTCTTGTTGCCGATCGTCATGTTCCTTCAGTCCTGGAAGGTTCCGCGCATTATCGCAATTCTCTTGTCTCTTCTGTTAGCAATGGCCGTGATTGTAGGAATTACCTATTTTCTCTCACGCCAGATGGTTTCCTTCTTTGAGGATATTGACGTCATCAAAGAGCGACTCGCCGAACTACTCAAGTCGCTCCAGGGATGGGTACGCGAAAACTTCAACATCAACGTCCGCGAACAACAAGAATATATTCAGGATACGAAGGAGAAAGTAGAGGCAGAAAAGATTGTCGGCGCGACGTTCATTTCCCTCACGACCTTTATTTCATACCTGGTTTTACTTCCAGTATACACATTCCTCCTGCTCTACTACAAGGAACTCATCAAACAGTTTTTCATTTACGTCTTTCGTAACGACACAGAGGACCAAATCCGCGATGTATTGCATCAATCCCGTTTGGTTTCGCAAAGTTTCATTACGGGATTGCTTATTGAAGTCGTGATCGTCTTCGCGCTTAATTCCGCAGGATTCTTAATCCTTGGGATTAAATACGCCCTCTTTCTCGCACTCGTGGCGGCGTTGCTTAACCTGGTGCCTTACATTGGGATGATCATCGCGAACGTATTCTGCATGCTCATTACACTGGTATCATCAGAAAACCTGTCAGATGTGTTGTGGGTTGGCGTCGTCCTCGCGCTTGTGCAGTTTGTCGACAATAATTTTCTTATGCCATTTGTGGTGGGTTCGAAAGTCCGGATCAATGCCCTGGCCACGCTCATAGGCATCCTCGTAGGCGGAGCGCTGTGTGGCGTACCCGGCATGTTCCTCGCCATACCCGGCATAGCAGTGCTAAAGGTTATCTTCGATCGTGTTGATGGGTTAAGACCCTACGGCATCCTCGTGGGAGACAATGTGGAAACGCCGCGGTTAACGTTCCGGAAGTTGTGGCTCAGGAAAAAGAGGAAGGAAGGAGAATACTAAGTCCTATGTGTCCTATGTGATTTCTATGTGCCCTATGTGGTTCAAAAAAAGTTCTAAAATTCCTGAACCACATAGATCACATAGGTTGGAACACATAGGGCACATAAGAGTTATTTAGTCAACTCCAATACGACGACAGAAAACGGCGGCATGGACACCGTGAGTTCATCACCTTTCAGTTTTGCGCCGTTGAAAGTCGCAGGTTGAATTTTGTTCGGATTGTCGAACGTGTTGTGGTCCTGCAATTTCGCGGATCGGAGAATGGTTCCCGTTACTTTCTTGTAGTTACCGCCGAAGAATATAATAGAAACATCTTGCGAGTTGCGGGCGTCAACGTTGACAATCGATACGTGTGTCCTGCCGAGGCTGTCCGTTGAAGCGGAAGCCCAAATAGCCTGCAGCTTTTCACCGTTGAACGTATAGTCATTGCTCTTCACAGAGATGGGAAGAAGCTTGGCATCGTGATGCACGGTGTACATCTTCATCACATGATAGGTCGGCGTAAGGATCAACTTCTCCTCGTCCGTCAGTATCACAGCCTGAAGAACATTGATCGTTTGCGCGAGGTTGGCCATTTTCACGCGGTCGGCATGATTGTTAAAAATGTTTAGCGTAGCGCCGGCCAGCACAGCATCGCGCATGGTGTTTTGCTGATAGAGGAATGCAGGATTCGTACCGGGCTGCACGTTATACCATCCACCCCACTCGTCGACAACAAGCGCGACGCGTTTGTTAGGATCGTATTTGTCCATGATCGTGCTATGGCGGCGGATCAGTTCGTCCATGAACAACGCCGACCTCATGGTCTTGAAGTATTGTTCTTCCGTGAATTCCGTATCTGAACCTTTGTTGTTCCAGTCGATCACCGAGTAATGGTGCAGGGCAACACCTTCGAGCATGTTGTGAGGGATATCGCGCATCAGCACCTCCGTCCAGTGGTAGTCACGTGAATTGGCACCCGATGCAATCCGGAAGGTGCTCCGGGGAAGGAACGTAGCGAACTGCCGGTAGACGTTGGCATAGTATTCTGCTGTCATGTTACCGCCGCAACCCCAGGTTTCGTTACCAATACCCCAGTATTTTACGTTCCAGGGTTTTTCCCGTCCGTTTTCAATGCGAAGCTCCGACATAGGACTCCCCTTGTCGACATTCACATACTGCTCCCAGTCGATGAGTTCCTGAACGGTTCCACTTCCCACGTTGGCCGACAAATAAGGTTCGGCGCCGAGCAACTCGCACATGTCAAGAAAATCGTGCGTACCAAAGCTGTTGTCTTCCGAAACGCCACCCCACCAACGGTTAATCATGGATGGCCGTTTGTCTTTCGGACCGATACCGTCCTTCCAATGGTAAGTGTCGGCAAAACATCCGCCCGGCCAGCGGAGGTTGGGGATCTTAAGTTCCTTCAGCGCCTGGATCACGTCGTTGCGTACACCTTTCGTATGGGGTATAGTCTTGTTGTCCTCACCCACATAAAATCCTCCGTAAATGCAACGGCCCAGGTGCTCCGCAAAGTGTCCGTAAATGTGGCGGCTGATAGTAGTCTCACCTTCAGAGGCGCGAACAATGATTTGATTTTGGGTCCTGGCAACGTAACTGCAACACACCAGGATAGAAACTAAGATGGCGGTCCGGTTTAGGTATCTCATCGTTTATAAGCTTTAGTTCACACGTTTGCGGGTGAATATACACTTAGTTCGAAAAAAATGTATCACTGACACTTATTTTTTTCAAAAGGAGAAACCAGTGCGGTAAGCTGCTGCTACGGGTGATCAGATAAACTTTACGCCGTTTGCCTGGAGCTTGCTGTAGCGGTCGCTGTCGAATACGTAATAGAAGGCGCCTTTGCGCGACGTCTCTTTTTCCTTTTCGGCCAACTTGTTCAAGACGCCGAGCGAAAGGATTTTTTTGGTAAAGTTTCGCTTGTCGAGCTGCGTGTCATAGATGGCCTCGTAAAGGCTCTGAAGTTGTGGCAGTGTAAACTTGGTGGGAAGCAGTTCAAAGCCTATGGGGTGGTTGACAACCTTTTCCTGAAGGCGCTTGCGCGCCCGTTCCACCATTTTATTGTGATCAAAGATCAGCTTCGGCATTTCACTCAGCGGAAACCATTTCGCCTCGTGTTCGAGCTGCATTTGCGTACTGTAATCTTTCTTATTGATTAAAGCAAAGAAGGCGATGGAGATGACGCGTCCGGCAGTATCGCGGTTAACTTCACTGAAGCAGCCAAGCTGCTCCATATAAATGTTCTTCATCCCCGTGAGTTGGTGCAGCACGCGGGCGGCGGATTGTTCTGCACTTTCGTCCGGGCCGACGAACCCTCCCATCAGGGACCACTTACCCTGCTCCGGTTCGAATCCGCGTTTAATGAGCAGGGCCTGTAACTTATTACCGTCGAAACCAAAGATGATACAATCAACAGCGACGAGTATCCGTTCGTGCTTTTCGTACAAATCCAGTTTCATTCCCTCTGTTGCGTTTTTCAGGGTTACCCTGCTCAAACCCTACAAGATAATTACTTTTTTGTCACCTGCCGAAATTAATTCCCTGCTTTCTTCTTTACATTATACGTTACCATAACCTGAAGCCCAAGGTTGTTCTCCTGCTCCAGTCCATTGGACTTAATCAACATTTGGTACAAGAAACCGGGGTGAACCGCAAGACGCTCCGTAAACTGGTAGCCGGGACCTATGAAAATTCGGTTCTGGTCAGGCTCGTAGAAGGTTACCGACTTACCGCGACTCATGAACACTTCATCGTAGACACCCAGGAACCACGTTCCTGGTCCTATTTCGCCACTGTTCAGCGGAAGACGCGCCTGAAAGCGATATCGAAAGCGGAACTGGCGATTGCTGTATCCGTGATATTCAATCCCGTCGTCAGGTGTTCCCGTACGTGATTGAATAAAGCGCTGCTCAAAGCGCAACCGGTGATCCGTCGCGACAACCCCGAACAGCTTGTGCTTATAAAGAATCTGGTGCCAGATGCGATGCTCGTTGTTTTCAAATTTCGCAGGCTGGCGACCATAATAATAGTTCCAGGTGTACACATAGGCCACAGGTGTAAGCACAAAATGGTCTCCCAACTTAATGTCCAGCGCAGTGCGCGCCTGGTACTGCATTGGCTCAAACCCGTGGGCGTACCGGAACTGCCCTTCCACCATGAGCGTAAGCCTATTGGACAAATCTATGTTCGATGTAATACTGAACCATTCCAGGTCCTGATCCACAACAGCACGATTTTCAGGTTGGGCAACCACACCGGCAGCGAATGCCGAGAAAAACACAATCAGAATACTCTTTTTCATTATCACCTTTCATAAACAACCCGCCACACGCCAGGTCAGTCACGAACTTTTCAAGGCCGTAAAGATAACCCTCAACCCCATTTCTTCCCCATTCGAAACGTCAGTGGGGAAAAAATTGCCAACAATCACCATGCGTGGAATTACCGATTGCCCATTTGCACCGCGATTTCACCATTTCTGAGGATAGCATGATCTTTTCTCCATTTCAACAAAAGCAATTGCATGCCAAACACAACGAGACGATATCGCTTCCGGCGAATCCTTCTGGGAGCCACTGCCCTCCTTCTCCTGGGCGCAGGCGCGTTCGTATTCTACGTATATCTCAATTATGAATCGATTGTCCGGAGTAAGATTGAACAGGCCCTGCCGGAAACGCTTTCTATCGACTTCGGATCGCTCACGGTGAATCCGGGGGCTGGACACGCCGCGATTGATAATTTGACGGTCCTGTATGGACATCCGGGCCATACCTGCCGCTACCATTCCATGAAGATCGATCGGCTTGAAGCACACGGTATCGGCATTGTCTCTCTAATATTCCGGGATCGTCTGGTGATCGACAAGATCACCATGCAGGGTGGCCAGCTCGTCATCGACAACGCGTTGCTGAACGACTCAACGCTAAAGGACTCAACAATAAAACCACAAACAAAAGAAACCTCTGCTGAAGGTTTAACCCGCATCGACATTGGCGCAATCCAAACCGACGATCTGAACCTTTTGGTCAAGGGAGACTCACTCAACGTGTGTTCGATGCTGGCGGGTTTTCATATTCGTCACCTCGGTATAGATCTCGGCAACACACCAGTCAAGCTCACAGACGTCGCTTACAAAATAGTAAGTGTCGGAGCAGACAGCATTCGATACAATCCCGAAGGCGGTGCATACCGGTATAACGTGGGAGGCATGCGTTATGAAAATGATAGTCTTCAGCTCATCGCTCTTTCTCTTAAGGCAAACCATCCCAAATACGAGTTCGCACACCACGCAGGAAAGCAGATTGATGTGTTCGAACTTGAAGTGGATTCGGTTCGAATCATAAGATTCCCAGCTCCCGTACCAGGCGATAGTGTGGTCGAGGCGGAGCGAATCGTGGTGGTGCGGCCGTCACTCCATGTATTTCGCGATCGTAGAATGCCATTCATAAAGAACCACACCGAACCGTTGCCTATGGTTCGTTTTCAGAAGCTCCCCCTTGCGGTTCGGGTTGGTGCGGTTGACATCGTTGACGCCCGCATTGTTTACGAAGAGTTTCCTGAAGAAGGGACCCAAAGTGGAAGCATAGCATTTGATCACCTGTACGCCCACTTCGAAGGTGTGGACAATCGCGAAAAGGAGTTTAACCGCTTCATCAATCTTGATGTCAATACGCGTTTCATGAAATCCGGCCACCTGAAAGCCCGGTTCGCCTTTCCGAAGAACCCTCGAAATCACTACTACGCAGAGGGAACGCTGGACAACATGGAGCTGACACAGCTCAATCCTACGCTGGAAAACCTCGCCAAAGTTCGCATTGAATCAGGGAGGATGAACACCATGCATTTCAATTTTGATTACGACGATGACGTGTCGAACGGTTCCATTATGATGCTCTACGAAAATCTCGAAATGATGGCGTTGAAGGAGAAAGACAACGTTGAGGAAAAAGACGGTTTAAAATCCTTTTTCCTGAACGTCCTCTTCGCCCGGAAAAACAAGAATGACGAAGTAAGGACCGCAAAGCGGGACGGCACCATTTCCTTCGAGCGCGATAAGAAACGATCCATTTTCAATTATTGGTGGAAATCGCTGGCGACGGGGATAAAGTCGGGGAATAGCATTAATGAGATCCTGGACGGAGGCAGGTGATTTGGGGCTCTCACATCCGGGGAATAATGTATCCGTCCGGGCGATGTTATTCTACATCACATACGCTCAAAACGCGTCAATTGCAACATCACCGGTGATGGCATGCTTTTTTGACTAGAAAGAACATATCAAACTAATTATATATCCAATGGACAAGCTGAATTTGAAAGGCAACTGGAACGTTGTCAAGGGAAAACTGAAACAAAAGTACGGTGATCTGACTGACGACGATCTTACGTACATTGAAGGCAAGGAGGATGAGTTCATCGGCAGATTGCAAAAACGCATCGGCAAATCGCGTGAAGAAATCATCCAGGAACTTCGCAGCCTCTGATGCAAAACGAAATTGTCAATTGACAAGCGGGGACGTTGGAAACAACGTCCCTATTTTTTTGGAGCTATTACCGATTACCCGATCACCGATTATCCTATGTACCCTATGTGGCCCTATGTGCTCTATATGTTTCAGACAACATATCGAACCAAAATCGCCGCCAGAGACGCTGCTCCAAAACTCAACAGCGTCCCGATAAGCACATACTCAGTCAGCTGACGGTCGCCAGCCTGGCGCAAATCGCCGAAACGAAAGATGGATTTTGCCGCGAGCAGAAATCCCACTCCCTGCCAATGACCTGCAACGACGAAACCGAAAACGAATAGTCGCTCCAGCATGCCGATATATCGGCCGGCTTTCTCAAGGGATGGTGCATGATTCTGCGGGATGATGGATGCCCATGGTCGCATGAGTTGGGCAATTGCTATGGAAGTTGGTTGTGTGATGAAGTATACCGCTGTGGTGTATATGAGGAGGTTCAATGGTACTATCCACGACGACAAATCGGGACGACCTGCCATGAACCAGGCAAGCCCAATGATCAGAATCAAGTGAATGACCTGATCGACAATAAACCACTTGGTGCTGTTGTTCTCACGCTGACCGTATACACGCATCAGGTCAATCGCCAGGTGACTCAGTGTATAGATGAGCATAAAGGACCAGAGTGAGGCGTCATGAAACAGAAGCACTACGAGCAGCCCATGGATAAGGGCATGCGCATACATCACCCACGACGCAGCCTTCTTTTCTTCTTTATGGGCGACCCATCGTTTCGGCTGCAGGAGGAAGTCGCCAATAAGATGCGCCAATAGAAACTTAGCAAGGATGATGGTCATGACAAGCGTTGGCTAATTTTTTCGCGAAAGGCGGATTCCATCAATAGCATTTCCTCCACGTGTGCTCTCTTGTAGCGACCGCTGGCGGAGTTCTGTTCGATGTTCAGCATGTCTGCAATTTCCTGCTGACTGCGATCCGGATGCTTTAGTAAGATGTTCATCAGTTCTCCGGAACTGATCGACCAGCTGTTCATGGCAATCAGCGCCAACCGAAGATAAAGGTTTATTTCCTGGTCGAACTCCGGCCACGGTGAACGGATGGCAAGGTTCACCTTTTCACGCTTGATCTTCTCGAATTGTTCTCCGGAATTGACGAAGGCCGTTCCGTTGCACTCGCTGATACGCGGTGCGTCATAATCCCTCTCTCCTATCCCGATGGCCATGCGCACATCGATGGAGGCAACGCGCTTGTCTTCCTCGTCGGGAGGAACCGATCGTATTACCGCCTTGATGCGCATGGCTGCGGACAGCGCGGCTTTTGGATCGGGTATTCCTATCTGGAAGCTGTCGCCGCGATATATCTCCCAGGTGCCGGGGGTTGGCCCCCACTCTTCAAACAACGCCTTAAGGGGCCGCATCCACCCCTGGGGGTCCGACAACGCCCGTGAATTGATAATATCCCCGGTAATGACGGCAATCATAGAACAATTATCGTCAAAAATAAGGATATCACCAAATATCTCTGATAATAACGATAATTTAAAATATCGCGAATAACAGCGAATTATAGGACACTGATACGGCCTACTTAGCGCCTATTCTGTACAGACGACCCTGATCGGTCACGGCATAGAGTGCGCCATCGCTACCCTGCGTGATGTCTCGGAAGCGCTGGTTTTCGTCTGCCAGCAGACGCTCCTCGCCCACGACCTTGTTGTTCTCGATGACGAGTCGGGCAATGTGAGCGCTGCTGAGGCCACAGATAAACAGATTATTCTTCCATTCCGGGATGGCATCACCACTGTAGAAGGTAGTACCGCTCGGTGACAGCACGGGGTCATAATAATAGATGGGCTGTTCCATACCTTCCTTCTGCTGGATGGCATCTCCGATGGCGTCACCGCGATATTCAATGCCGTAGGTGATTACAGGCCAGCCGTAGTTCTTACCGGGTTGGATGAGGTTCACCTCATCGCCGCCACGAGGTCCGAACTCCGTTTCCCACAGATCGCCGGTAGCGGGATGAAAGGCCAGGCCCTGAACGTTACGGTGGCCGTAGGACCAAATTTCAGGCAATGCATCCGCTCTGCCTTCGAATGGATTGCCGGGCGCAGGTTTTCCATCGGGTGTGATGCGCACGATTTTACCCAATCCCGTCTTCAGATCCTGGGCCAGTGGCCGGGTCTCCATGTCTGAACGTTCGCCGGTACTGACAAAGAGGTTTCCGGTTTTGTCGAAGAGTATTCGACCGCCATAGTGTAGCGTGCTTCTGTGGGCAGGCTTTGCCTGATAGATCACCTGGGCGTTTTCAATGGATTTTTCGTCGTCCGACAGTCTCCCCTTCGCTACAGCAGTCAGGTTACCACCTTGTGTTCTCTGCGAGAACACCCAATACACCATCCTGTTGCTCGGGAAGTTCGGATCCAGTGTTAGTCCGAGAAGTCCACCCTGTTGTGCCGAGTTCACTTCCGGAAGTCCTTTGATCGGATCGCTTTTCGTTCCGTCAGGCGACACAATGCGCATGGTGCCCGTCTTCTGGTTTATCAGGAAGCGCCCGTCGGGCAGTTGGACAATTCCCCATGGTTGGTCGAGACCATCAGTGACAACCTTCGCTTCGTACGGTGTATTGGTCTTGACGCCGGGTGCCCGGGTTTGCCCCGGAAAGGCGGGCTTATATTTCGTGTTCGGATCTTTCGTTTCCACCGGCGGCAGCTGCTCGTTGGCCATCTCCGATACCTGCGCCTGATCCTGCCCGGCAGTCGTGTTACGCTCGCAAGATCCGAGTATGCCTGCGCCCAGCAGGCACAGGAAAACAAAATGTCTTTTCATGAATTGGAAATTTAGTGATACCATTTGAAAGGGGTCGACCTAAATCTAGTAATAATCCGGAACCAAAAACCGGAAATTGTGATAAACAGGGTAAGTGTGAGGACAGAGTGAGTGTGAGCGTGAGACCGAGGAAGTCTGTCATCAAGAAAACTATGCAGTTCGTCAAACAAATTGGCAGATCAACTCAGCGTCAGCTTCATTTACAGCAGGCACTTGCTAAAACGTGCTGTTCAACAAAACAAAAACAAATTATGTTAACACGTAATCCTCGAGCATTGGCAATGAGATTGCTGATGCTTGTTGTGCTTAGCGCAACGCTGTCGTCTTTTGCACACGCACCGGGTGCTGATAGTTTCAAGGTCTACTTGAATGACAAGTTACTGTTCCAGCAGTATGTTACCCGAAACAATGCTGTTCCAACGATCAATTTGGGTGAAAATCCAGGGAGCGATTTGCTAACGATATATTATGACCACTGCGGTAGCATTGGAACACAACGATCGCTTACCCTGCTGGACGGACAGCAAGTTTTGAAAAAATGGGAATACCCGGATACGCAGGCCGTCGCCGCCTCTGGAATGAACTGCCGCGTCAGCGACATAAAGGCGCTCCAAAAATCCAGCAAGAGCATAAGCCTTGTATACGCTTCGAAGGAACTTGAAGCACCGCTAGCCTTGCTCACGATTTCGTCAACGGGAATGACCGTACGGGCAGGCAGGTGAGGCAAGGGGTATAGGGATCCAGTGCGGTAAGCGGTGGTCGGTGACTTGGTAATCGGTAATCGGTACCGGTTGCCGTCACCACCGCGCGCTCCTAACTCCTAAAGAAGTCCACCCTACAAATGACCTGGTCCAAATGATCTCCCTCACAGAAAAATCAGAAACCCGGCCGAGTTTACGAGGGGCCCTTCCTAATAAGTTCGCACACCCGCCCAAGTCACCCTCCCACCTGGCGGATAATCAACATCAACACTCCAACACTTCAACACATTTACCTCCGAAAGAGCCTATCCCCCATAATCCTACTCACCACGCTATCCTTAAGCGCGCGGCTTATCGGTATTCTCTTCTCGCCAATCAAAATGTCATTACCATCCAGTGCCCTGATGTGAGAGAGTCCGACGATGTACGATTTGTGAACTTTCAAAAAGAGGTTTGAAGGAAGCTGCTGTTCCAGTCCTGTCATGGTAATATAAGTGATCATTTTACGGTCCCTGGTGTGGATTACCACATAGTTCTGAAGGGCCTCGATAAAATGAACCTCGCCATAGAATACCTTTTCATACTTGCTATCGCATTTGATGAAGAAATAATCAAGGTCGTCCACCTTCCCTGATACCATTCTTCTCATACGCGTTATTTCAAGCGCTTTTTGCGACGCCTTGAGGAAACGTTCGAAAGCTATAGGCTTCATAAGATAGTCGACGATGTCCAGTGCGTAACCTTCGACGGCATAGTCGGGGTAGGCAGTCGTGAGAATTACAAGCGGAGGATCACGCAACGTTTTCAAGAAGTCGATGCCCGACAACTTGGGCATATGAATGTCGAGATAGATCAGATCCACTGGCTGTCGCGCTAAATACGCCCCGGCCTTTAAAGAATTTTCACACTGACCCACAAGATTCAGGTAGTCGATTTCATTGACGTACTCCGCGATGCCCTTGCGCGCGACAGGCTCATCATCCACTATCAGGCAATTTAACTTCATGCAGTAACGATTGCGATCTCCAGGTTTACATGGAAGCTTCCGGGCGAATTATGGTATTCCAATTTGTGACTATTGGGATACAATAGTTCCAACCTTCTCTGAACGTTCTTCAATCCTATCCCCCCTCCGTTCACACCTGTCGCAGCGTGACATGTATTAAAGACCGTCATGTTAAATACGTTTCCCGTTCTGCGCAGTTCTATTCTAACCTCGTTCCCATGGGGAAAGTGAGACACGTGCTTAAAAGCATTCTCCACAAAGGGGATGAGTACGAGGGGTGCTATGCTGAAGTCCCTCATATTCTCCACAGAGAGTGAAATGGTATAATTATCATCCAACCGGTGGCGCTGGAGGTTTACATAGTTCTTTAAGTACGCAACCTCTTTCTCGACGGGTATTTCTTGCCCATTGCATTCGTACAATTGATATCGTAGCATGTCAGAAAATGCCGACAGCGCGTCACGTGCAACGCTGTTTTGTCGATCGATTTGGAAGAAGATTGTATTGATCGAATTAAAGAGAAAGTGAGGGTTTATTTGTGCTTTCAGGTACTCCAGTTCTGCATTCAACCGTTCCAGTTCGATCTTACGCAGCAGTTGCCGTTGTACAAACCATTCTCGGCTAAGGTGAAGGGCGACGCCAAAAGCCATGTAGAAAATTGCAATGGAAAAGTTGTAGAACGTATTTTGGAAAAAGCCAAATCCCAGGTCACCCATGATGTGCCTGTAGAGGTACACATCGTGGGCATTCTTAACGAAAACATAAAAGGCAAAGGTCAGGAAAAGGAACAGGACATAGGCTCCCCATTTCTTAGGCTGCGCAAAGCGCGGAATGAGAAGAAGCAGGTTAATATAAATGATTACGGCCAGAAGAGCATTTCGGATCACTACCTCTCCGGCAAACTGTCCAATGCCCACCCTTTCTATAAGATCGAGTCGGGTGTAGAGGTGGAAGGATATAGTCGCAATCCAGAAAAGGATATGATCCCCTCCAAATTTCAGGAATCGTTCCATCCTTAAAATTACCGGTTTTGGCTCTCACTTCGGAATGGAAAACGTGCCGTTCGTCAAGAATTTGTTACCGGATGTCAGAGATTGCGCGGGCGGGCGGTTATCGACAAAATTGGTCGGAACTCAAGCCGTTGTCAAAGATGTTCGTGTAATCTACCCGGTCTGCGCTGTCGGGCACGATATTCCCTTCGATGTAATAAAACGCCTTCACACCATCGTATGCTGTAAAGCGCGCTGCTACCGGAATGGCGTGCCAGTGATTTGAAACAACGTACAACGTATCGTTAGGCCTAATGATATGCTGACCATCGCTGGCTTTCAGGGCGCGACTGAAACAATAATTCTGAACCGTGCTCTTCGAATTTTCCTCTTTGAAAATCTTATCCGCCGGCACACCCTTTTCCTGAAGCAAGGCCGCCATCTCCGAGGCTTCGCATATTGTCGAACCGTGCGCACCGCATCCACCCGAGACAATAATATAATCAAATGTCTTTCCTGACTGGTACAACTCGTAAGCGATGGCGACGCGTACTTTCAAGGTATTCAGGTTGGCAGACCCAAGAACGAGCATACCGGTTCTCGTGTCGTTTGTATCCTGTGCCAGCAGCTGACTGCAGGCGACGAACATCAACGTCGCCGTCAAGAGTGAACTATACAAAGTGCGTCCTATCATGTGGCCAGCAAGTTATCAGGAAATGTTGAATGCGGTCAACTGGGGAAGGTGATCGCTCAGAGCAAACGATTCGGGGTCGGCGGGATTGGTTCGAAATTCGCCTTCGAAGAGCGGCCTGGACTCTGCAATTGCATTGCTCAATGAGCCGCGCACCAGGATATAATCGATGCGTTGTCCAGGATGGTCTGCCTTTATTGTCGCGCCTGTTCCCTTACCGGCCTTCGCGAACGTGTCCGTATAACCTGCATCCATCCATTGCTTGTACTCGGGCATAGCCGGTGTGTGATTCAGATCGCCCATGACAACAACGGAATCCACGTTGGCCAGATCGGATTGTGCCGCGCGAAGTATCTCAGCTATTTCGCGCTTACGTATTGCGCCGGCCTCAGGTGTATCGTGCGGAAAGAGGTGCGCCGAATGCACAGACACCCGGCGCCCGTTGGATAGCTTTAATATCGCTCTGCCCCAATGCCGCGTAAAAAGATCGGACGGACGTTCTCCTTGCATAGGAACATTCTCCGATTTTTCAATCGCTAATCGAGTCAGCAACGCCCCCGGCCAGTTGCCGCCACTTTCAAAGAATACGTATTTCATGTTGAGCCGGGTGGCAATTTCTTTAACCTGGCCCTCATCAGGCGACTCCGAAAAGTTGATGACATCAGGATCGTACAATGCCAACTCCTGCGCCAACCTCCCTACGATCTGGTTTTGCTCCCTTGCTTTTGTCGCACGCTTGCCCTCCTTCGGCCAGCCATTGCATTTGTACACATTGTAGGCGATGAACGTCAGTCTTTGGGCCGCGTTCTTATCGAAGCCATAGCCAAGTCTTATCCCACCCGCCGCCGCAAGCACGAGCGCGGACTTTCCGAAGAACTCACGCCTTGAGCACGTGTCGCGGCCCTTGATATCAAAACTCATTTATTGTATTGAAGTGTTAATACTCCTCTCTATGTCCCTATGGATCCCATTCACTCATTCACTCATTCACTCATTCCTCAATAGCCCGGATTCTGTTCCAGCAGCGGATTGAGGTCGAGTTCGCTAACCGGGATGGGAAGGCGAAGCTGGTACTCGGCGGTTACTGTGGGAAGTTCGTCCATTGCTTTTCCAGTCCGTACCAGGTCATACCAGCGAAATCCTTCATAAGCGAGTTCCCTCCTTCTCTCTTCGGCGACAGCCTCGGCGTACAATGCCTCGTCTGCTATGGCGAGTGGATCAAGACCTCTCATCACGCGTAACTCATTCAGCCTGTCGAGGCCGGCAAGGCCCTGGGCTTCGGCACTAATCAAGTACATTTCGGCAATACGCGCAATAATAATAGGGTCACCTCCCTGAAGGCCACCCTGGTATTTGTTTACCATAGGAAGAGCGCTGTAGGAGCTTACGGTCACCTCCTTTCGCAAGTCCTCATCATCGAACAAGTCATACATCTCATCCACAGGTACGAAAAAGTAGCTTCCTCCGGTCGGATAATTCACGGTAGTGAACAAGGCGCCGAATGTCACACCCTCATCAAAACGATTTTCGAATGCGAAGATGGTTTCTGAATCGGAACCACTTCTGAAGATACTGGCGAAGTCGTCTTCAAGGCCGAAGTCACCGGACTCAATTAATTCCTCGGAGAGCTGCGTGGCTGTCGCCATGTCGCCCAACGTAAGCGCCGTGCGAGCTAGCAGCGCCTTTGCTGCATCCGAAGTGGCATAGTAAGGATCAGACTTCGAAGAAAAATCAGGCGCGAGGTCGATAGCTTTTTCAAGTTCTTCCCGGACAAATGCCCATACTTCAGCCTCCGTGTTCCGTTCGACGAAGTCGCGCGTCTCTGTCCTAAGAATGGGTACACCTCCAAAACGCGTGACAAGTGAGTAATAGGCATAGCCTCTGAAAAAATGCGCGATACCGAGAATTTCCTGGTTACGTGGCGTGGGTTCAAGCCGTTCAAGGGTCTCTATCAGGATGTTGACGCGATAGATGCCGCGGTAGTAGCCATACCACATGGTGCGAAGGGCGCCGTTGTCCGCGTCGACGTCGTGTTCAATAAACTCGTTCCTTCCGCCGAGGTTGCTTGTCAGAAGGTTCCCACCGAGCAGGTCAAAAAGGAATACGTTGTCCCGGCCGGGACCATTTTGAAACTGCTTATAAACGCCGTTGAGCAACTGTTCAACTTCGTTCTGTCCGAGGTTATCCGGACTTACCGAAGTACGAGGAGAAATGTCCAGGACATCGCTGCATCCCGCCGTGAATATCAATGCGAGGATCGCAGATAGTCTTTTCAATATGTGCAAGTTCATGTCTTTGTATTTTGTATTTTCTATATCAGGATTCAGTCAAAGCACCGAAGTTTCCGGTTTTAGAATCCCAACTCAAGATTGAAAATGAAGGACCTCAACTGTGGAACGCTGAAGTGGTCGACACCGAGTTGGGTAGGGCTCAGCGTAGCGCTCACTTCGGGATCCATTCCCGAGTAGTTGGTTATTGTGAAGAGGTTCCTTGCAGACACCGATAGCCGCAATGACCTGGCTTTAATCTTTTCAACAACATTACTTGGAAGGGTATATCCAAGAGTGACGTTCTGCAATCTCAGGTACGACCCATCCTCCAAGAATCTTGTCGAGTTCTGGTTGTTAAAGTTGCCCAGTATTGCACGTGGCACCGAGTTGCTTGTTCCGGGGCCCGTCCAGCGTTTATCAATGTTGTCGGCGCGCAGTGCATATTCATAGGTTCCGAAGCTGTCGAGCCTCCGCGCCCAGTTGTTGTAGATTTCGTTGCCGTACTTAAAGCTGAAAAACGCACTGAAATCAAAATTTCCAAATCGCACCGTGTTTGTAATTCCGCCGTAAAAGTCAGGATTACCGCTACCGATGACCTGTCGATCCGCTGATGTAATCAGTCCGTCGCCGTTAATGTCTTCGTACATTATGTCTCCGGCACGTACACCCTGATTAAATTGAGGCTGGGGCACTTCGTCGTTGGTCTGGTAAATGCCGAGTTGACGAAGTATGTAGAATGAGCCCAATGGTTCTCCCTCACGTATGACGTGATGTTCGCCTACGGGAATCGGTTCTCCGATCAGTGAGGTTAGCTCGTTCCTGACAGACGAAATGTTGAAATCGGTCGTCCAGGAAATCCGTCCCTCAGTATTAACGGAATGTATGGAGAGCTCAATCCCGCGATTCTCCATGCTACCAATGTTCTGAACGGTGCTGGAAAATCCAGACGTCGTGTGAATGGGTCTGTTGTAGAGGAGGTCGTTGGTTTTCTGGATGAAATAGTCTGCCGTAAATGAGAGGCGTCCGCCAAAGAACCCGGCATCGAGACCCATGTTTAACTGATTCGCGGTCTCCCATGTGAGGTCTGGATTTCCGACGTTCACGATGGCGATACCGGTAGCGCCCCGGTAGTTCTCGCCTCCGCTTGCGCTGGGAACAGCCGCAAAGTCGCCGATGCCAGCCTGGTTGCCCGTCATCCCATAGCTCGCCCGAAGCCTCAGATCGGAGAAGACCTCCAGGTCACGGATAAACGACTCCTCTGCAAGTCGCCACCCTGCGGAAACCGAGGGAAACCATCCATATCGATTATCACCTAAAAATTTGGATGAACCGTCGCGACGCAACGTGAACCAAACGATATATTTTTCATCATAGTTAAGGTTAAGTCGCGAGATGTACGATTCAAGCGCATAGGCAGTCCAGCTCGTCCATCCACCGGTAATGCGACCCGCTGACTCAATGTAGCCGAAACTGGGAGAAGGGAAATCCTCTCCTGACACATAGGATGGTTCGTAGATAAACTTTTGCAGCGAGTGGCCAACCAGCCCTCCGAAATGAAGTTTGTCTGTAAAGTCGTGCTCGAACGTTAAGGTGTTTTCAAATAGCATGTTCGATCGGGTCGACCGCCAGTCATGCACGACGCCACCCGAACCGCCCCGCGGATGGTTGGCGTTTAGATAGACATACTCATGCGAAGAGCGGTATTCTCCCCCCACCTTCGATTGGAAGCGTAAACCTTCCAGCAGTTTCAGTGACGCAGATGCTTCGAATACTGCGTCGTGATTGATTAGGCTTATGTCTTGTTCATTGATGACCTGAACGCCGTTGTGACGGAGAATGTCAACTCCACCTACTGTATAAGAGCCGTCTTCCTTGAACGGTTTATCGTAAGGTCGTTGTTCGAGTGAGCGGACGAGGATGCCACGACCGCTCTCATCATTTTGGATGCGGTTGTTTTCTGTTCGGCTTAGGCCTATGGAGACTTTCAGATCCAGTCGTTCGGAAGCCTTATGGTCGAGGTTCATGCGGCCGGAGATCCGGTCTATGCCATTCGTATGAATTATCCCCTCGTGATTCATGTACTCACCGGAAATAAAGAATCTGGTTTTGGCGTTACCGCCGCTGACGCTCAGATTGTAATTCTCAAGCCTGGCATAGCTCCTTGTGACGAGATCAAACCAGTCTGTGTCTTGCTGTCCGGGCTCTCTCGGGTCAACGAGTGGAGGACGGAAGCCTGCATCACCTGGAGATAGGCCGCGGTCAGCATTATAGTTTGCGCGCGCTTCGTTCATTACTTCCAGGTAGTCGTCTGAACTCGCTATTTCCAGCTTCTTCCGAACGTTTTCGAAGCCGATGCCCGCAGAGAAGTTGAATTGAGTCGGGCCTTCCGAGCCCCGTTTCGTTGTGATGAGTACAACACCGTTGGTAGCTCGCGAACCGTATATCGCTGCGGCAGAAGCATCCTTCAGGACTTCAATGGATTCAATGTCGGAAGGATTAAGGTGTGCGATAGGACTTTCCGGGGGGATACCGAAATCGAATCTTGATTCGGTACCGCTGCTCATGGGAACTCCATCAATTACATAAAGCGGTTCATTGCCACCGCTAACGGACGCGGCGCCACGGATGTCGACGCGCAGTCCCTGTCCAGGTATCCCCGAGGTGCTGGATACGTTGACACCTGCAACGCGACCCTGAATTGCCTGCTCAGGGCTTACAATACCTTTTGACTGCTGAATGCTCTCTGAGCTAACGGAGCCGATAGAACCCATGATACGGCTGCGCTTTTCGGCGCCATAGCCGATGACGACAACATCCTCAAGCGTCTGGATGTCGGTCTGAAGGGCGACATCGATCGTCGACCGATTATTCACGGGAATTTCCTGAGGTTGGTAGCCAACGAAAGAAAAGACCAGTACGGCCTCCTCGGAGACGGTGAGCGTATACTTTCCCAGTCCGTCCGTTGCCGTTCCCTGGGTCGTCCCCCGTACCACAATGCTGACGCCAGGTATGGGTTCTCCTGTTTCAGCATCCGTCACGGTGCCGGTGACGGTTATGTCCGCGGTTGCTTCACCAAAGCACTGCGCAGACAGGCAGAAAGCGAGCATCAGAAGGGTGCTCCTGATACAAATAGTAGAACATTTCTTCATAGGATGGTTTGATTTATTGATTTTTTTCCTCAATTCTTTCCTATTAGTAAACTTTATGAATATACATCTACCCTTATAGGAAACAGAATTCGGCGTTTTACGGCCTTTCAGGTTGAAAATAGCGCGTGCAAAAGCAACATCCAAACAATTATGCGAAATAAATTTGCCGCGAAGGGCTAAAATATTTCCTTTTATGAAATATCTTGTCGAAATATTGCTATTGGAGGATATATAAGCGGACCGTTGCCGGAGGGGGCAACTAGTGCCAAAGGTTACAAAGAGTGGGGTCACATCGGTCTTAGCAGCGATACCCACATCCCTCCTTAAGAAAATACCGGTAAATGATGTTTGTGCTGACCGTGGGTGGTTCCTCCCTTCAAGTGTCACTAACAAAATCCTTTTAGACCTCGTCGACAGCTCCGAGTAGTCCTAACCTGACCCAATAGTTGGTACGTTATACGCGCCCGTTCGGGTCATGGGCAATGGGCAGGTTTGCCGTATTCTGCCAAACGCGACACATGATCAATAAACTAAATACAACCATGGCAAAGAGAAAGACCCAATACGAACCACTCGGTTCATACCTTGGATACTTTGGATGCAACGGGTACAGCGACGACTGGGAGAATGATCCTTAATGGTCGATCATTGGCTATCCCACCGGAGTTGCCGGAGGACAAAGACCTTCATTCCAGGGAAGCGTCACCTCAGATGATACGGCCGGGGCATGGGGCAGAACGAACTGGCCCTTTTCGTACTCCGTACGGGAATCGAACCCGTGTTGCCAGAATGAAAATCTGGTGTCCTAACCCCTAGACGAACGGAGCATTTTTTCTGCGTCAAGCGGCGAACTGTATAGTGTAACCGTAAACGGTTGCGCGCTGTTCTATCGCCAATCTTGCGCTGCTTTTCGGTTCGCAAAGGGCTACCGAAAAGTGTGGCAAAGATAGTTTGCCGTGCCCGATTTGCAAACCGGTGCGGTACATTTTTTAGTTCCAAACCCTGTAATTTCACCTGATTTCATTGGTTTTAGACATCGGGTCCTTTATTTTTGGCTCCCGTAAATTTTAACCCTTAGCGCACAATGACTAAAGTAGGTATCAATGGATTTGGCCGTATCGGTCGCCTCGCATTCCGCGCAGCGATCCAGCGCAGTGACATCGAGATCGTCGGCATCAACGACATCGTCGACCCTGAGTACATGGCGTACATGCTGAAGTACGACTCGACCCACGGTCGCTTCAATGGGGATGTCCAGGTGCAAGACGGTGGACTCGTTGTCAACGGAAAAAAGATTCGCGTCACCGCAGAGCGCGATCCTGCCAACCTGAAGTGGTCTGATGTCGGCGCAGAAATCATCATTGAATCTACCGGTCTCTTCCTCACCAAGGAACTGGCGCAGAAGCATATCCAGGCCGGCGCACGCAAAGTAGTTCTCTCCGCTCCTGCCAAGGACGACACCCCTACTTTCGTTATGGGTGTGAACCACAAGCAACTCAAGGCTGATCAAACGATCGTTTCCAACGCATCGTGTACTACGAACTGCCTCGCGCCGGTAGCCAAAGTACTTAACGACAACTTTGGTATCGTGGAAGGTCTCATGAGCACGATTCACGCTGTTACCGCTACGCAAAAGACTGTCGATGGTCCCTCGCTGAAGGACTGGCGTGGTGGTCGTGGTGCATACCAAAATATTATTCCCTCCTCTACCGGGGCAGCGAAGGCTGTAGCCCTTGTCATCCCCGAACTCAAAGGAAAACTCACCGGCATGTCGTTCCGCGTTCCCGTTGCCGATGTTTCCGTTGTCGACCTCACAGTTCGTCTTGAAAAAGCTACAACCTACGATGAGGTTAAGAAGGCTATGAAGGACGCTTCCGAAGGCGAGCTCAAAGGCATACTGGGTTACACGGAAGATGACGTCGTCTCTCAAGACTTCCTCGGCGATCCTCGCACATCGATCTTCGACGCCAAAGCAGGTATCGCCCTCAACCCGCACTTCGTCAAAGTGGTTGCATGGTATGACAATGAGTGGGGATACTCCAGCAAGTTGATTGACCTTTTGCAGGAGGTAGCTAAGAAGTAGGGACAGGGGAGCGATTTTCGATTAGAGATTAGCGATTTTTGATTTGAGATTTGACCGCCACTGAACGAAGCTTACGTTCAGCGATGACACTGTGGTCTTACCCGCAATTTTCTTCGTGCACCAAATCACAAATCACTAATCACCTTCATTATCCCCTCGCACGCTTCCCGTATTTCCTCCTCCGATATCGTCAACGGCGGAGCTATGCGAAAACTGTTGGGGTGAGAAAGGAACCAGAAGGTGATAATGCCCTTCTCGAGCGCGCCCTGGACGATGCGCTGGACTTCTTCTGCCGTTTCAAAATCAATAGCCATCATGAGTCCGGCGCGACGGATTTCTTTGATAGACGGGTGACGGAGGTATTCTTCAAAAAGGCGGCCTTTGGCTTCGACCTGATCGAGTAGTTTTTCTTCGATAATCACTTCGAGCGTCGCCAACGCCGCGGCACACGACACAGGGTTGCCGCCAAATGTAGTAATGTGACCTAACGCCGGGTTGTGCGTTAAGCACTCCATCACTTTCCTGTCGGCAACGAAGGCGCCGAGTGGTAGTCCCCCACCGAAGGCTTTCGCAACCGTGAGGATATCAGGCACAATTCCGAAGCGCTCAAACGCAAACAGCGTCCCCGTCCTACCCATACCGCACTGAATCTCATCCAGGATCAGCATCGCACCGGTTTCATCACATCGCTTGCGCAGCTTTTCCATAAAGGACCGGTCGGGAATCCGGACGCCCGCATCGCCCTGGATAGTCTCCATAATCACACACGCGGTCCGATCAGTGATCTGCGAGAGGTCATCAGGGTTGTTGAATTCAATAAACGTCACGTCAGGAAGCAAAGGTCGGAAGGCGTTCTTCTTCGTTTCATTGCCCGTTACGCTTAGCGAACCGTGTGTACTTCCGTGATAAGATTTCCTGAAAGAAACGATTTCTGTGCGTCCAGTGTACCGTTTCGCGAGTTTCAGTGCGCCTTCATTGGCTTCCGTTCCCGAGTTAGTGAAGTAGCAGCAATTGAGTGCTGGTGGCAACAGGCTGACAAGTTTTTTGGCCAGGAGGTTTGACGGCGACTGAATGAACTCGCCATACACCATGACGTGAAGGTGGCGATCGAGTTGATCCTTGATGGCCTGGATGACTTTCGGATGGCGGTGACCGAGGTGACTGACGCCCACACCCGAGATCAGATCAAGATACCTTCGTCCGTCCGGAGTATACAGGTACGAGCCTTCGGCACGCTCGATGGGAAGCAGAAAAGGCGACGCAGTAGTTTGCGCCAGGTGATTGAGGAAAGTTTCGCGACTAAAATCCAAGGCGTGTTTTTCGCGAAATCTATAAAAAAGCAAACGGCCTCGTATAGAGGCCGTCAAAAAATGAAACTAAATTAAACCCGATTTCAGCAAGCTAAAAAAATGGTCTTAAGGATGAATATCTTCCTGGAATGCCTTGTTACGGGGTTTGATTCATGAAGCCTTGCGGCGTCATTGAGTCCCAGGAAAATATGTCTCAACCAGTCAGACACACTCAACTGAAATCCGGCCGCGATGATTCTTGCTCTTACGCTGTAGTCCATCGCACTAGTTGAAGTACACTACAAACTTGGGCATTGCACGGAAACTAAATAAATCGTTTAGTGAACAGACCCTACATCGGTAGCATCTTGAATGCGTTTCCGAAGCAACGTAAGCGTGTTAAAACACATATGTCGTTTGACGACGACTTTCGACGGTTAGTCGACACTTTTTGAAGGGAGGATTCCGATTTGACCGCAGGAATACCGGGAAATACGATGGGCAGATGCGGAATCCTTACATTCCCACGCCGGTTTTTTGTCTCAAATTTTGTCTTTGTGAAGTTTTAGGAACTCGATTACCTCTTCCCGGACGTCTCTCTCAGCAGCGTTTTGAGCGTCTGAAGTTGCGATTGCGGTAAACAATTCACTCACTACGGAAGGCTGGAAGCCAAGCCGTTGCGCGTAAATGGTCGCTACCTCCAGCTCCACATCCTCGACCACACGGTCGAGATAGATCATGTGCACGAGGTGGTACACAGCCTCGAGTTTGTCTACCTTGTCGAGTGAAAAAGAAAGCGTAGAAATGTCCTTGGAGGACTTCGACAGGTCATCAGGATTAATCCTGAGCTGGACAGCCCACTTTAAGAGACAGCGTATGTAGCGGCTGTCAATCTTTTCCTGTTCGAGAAACAGGGCCAGTATGTTGAAGTAACTTTCGCGAACGGACTCAAGCTGGTCTTTGCTAAGCTCTGTTGCCATCATCTCAGGGTTCAAACAGGGCGGCCTTTTCACTAAAAGTAGCTAATAGCCGCCATAACTCCACGTTTTTTCCGGTTCGGTACCGGTTCCGTCTATATCCCGTGCCTGGCGTCGGTGATTTTACGGGAATTGGTGCCTAATACCTGCAATAGCGCGCACGATCGGCCGAAATGTCTTTGCCCAATGCAGCCGCCTTCGACAAGTCTTCACAACCACTGCGATACCGTGAACTCTTGAATTTCGACATGGCGCGGAGATAGTAAGGTTCGGGATTGTCACCGCGCAAGGTTATTGCCCAGTTGCAGTCCGTTATCGCCTCAGCGTAGTTCTGCAATCCGAGATTTGCCTTCGCACGTGCTATGAAGATGTAGTAATAAATGTCCGGCACATCTTTAGGATCCATCACCACCTCGAACGCTGATCCATACACTTCGCTAAGATTCTGCTTGAAGAGTTTCTTACCCATCGTCAGGTAGTGAAGCGCCTCTTCTTTGTTATCAAGATTTTCGAGGTTGATCATCGCGATCTGGTACACCAAATCCAAGTTCCAGGGTTGTTGATTGAGCAACTGTTTTAGGGGATTGAGTGATTCGCCATACTTTCCGAGATAATACTGGCAGCTCGCGATTTTCTGAAGTGTTTCCATCCGCACGGGGCTTTCTTCATTGCCCAGGATGGTATAATAATGAGCCGCCTTCTCGAAATTCTTGTTGTTGAATTCGTGATCTGCTTTCCGCCTCAACTCCGACAGAAGGCTATCTTGTGTAAAGGTGAAGCGGAATTCAAAGGGTTCCTCTTTCTTGAGATCCTTAATTACCGTAAACGCCTCATTGAATTGTCCTTCATTGAACAAAGCATTTACCCGTGCCAGCTGCCTGCTGTTCTCGCGCCACTGTTCCGCCTGTCGCAGGTCGATAATGTAGTTGACGGTGTGGACCATCGCGAAACACAATCCGGACAACAGCAGAAATACCAGGAAAGCGAGGGCTTGTACCCGGTAATAATCGCGGTCGATTCGGTAGCTGGAGGTCTGTGCACGGCGATAGGCGTAATACCTGCGCTTTCGCACTTCGCGCCAGTATTCGTAAGAAAATTCATCCGGCGTATCCGGATCCAGCCAGGAATCGTATTTCGCTTTTTTGATAGGATCTGACAGGACATGATAGGCTTCGTTCACCATCTTGAACTTCTCCTCAGCCTCCTTGTCTCCCGCATTTCTGTCGGGATGGTATATCATGGCCTGCCGCTTGTATGCCGCCCTGATTTCGGTGGAACTGGCATTCCGGTCGATATCCAGTATGGCGTAATAGTTGATCACGGCTTAACGGGTTGTTTGGTTGTTTTAACGTTGTTTAATACAAAAACTTTTCGCCAGGCAACCGCAAAATACGCTGAAAATCCTCAGGAAGGATAAAAAAAGTAGAAGTTGAGAGTCGAGTGGGATTTCGAATCGGGGAATGGGTTTCTGAATTGGAGAGCGTCTCTCTTTGGGACGCTTGACCCATGTGCTTCAAAAAAAACTCCACTCTCTTTGAACCACAAAGGGCACATGGGAGTATTACAAGGTCTCAATCACAAGGTTGTGATTGGTGTAAATGCAAATATCCGCCGCAATGTGAAGACTTTCGGTGACGATTTGCTCGGCGGACAATGATGGCGCGTGTTTTTTCAAAGCGAGCGCAGCGGCCTGGGCGTACATCGCTCCGGAGCCGATGGCGGCAACCTGGTTATCGGGTTCGAGGACGTCGCCCGTGCCGGACAACACCAGCAGCTCATTCTGCGATGCCGTGATGAGCATAGCTTCGAGACGTCGGAGGAAACGATCCATCCGCCAGTCTTTCGCCAACTCGATGGCGGCGCGTTTCATATTGCCGCCGTATGCGTTGAGCTTTTCATCGAAGCGCTCCAGCAACGTGAACGCATCAGCCGTTGAGCCCGCAAATCCTACCAGTATCTTTCCGTCCTGAAGCTTTCGAATTTTCCGGACGTTGCTCTTGGCGACGTAGTTCCCCATGGTGGCCTGACCGTCACCTCCGATGGCGACGTGGCCATTGTGCAGGACTGCAAGAATGGTTGTGGAGTGGATCTTCAATGTGTTGAGGTGTTGAGGTGTTGATGTGTTAATGTGTTGATGTTGGCCACGATCCACGGGTTCTGCATACCGGCAGGAATGTACCCCGGAGTTGTATGAATTCTTAAATAAGAATCCTAACTGGGTCTTCCAGCAGCTGCTTTAAGGTCTGCAGGAAGGCTGCGCCGGTAGCACCGTCGACTGCACGGTGGTCGCACGAAAGCGTTACTTTCATCACGTTGCCGGGTACCACAACTCCATTCTTCACAATAGCTGTTTCCTTGATGCCGCCAACGGCCAGTATACACGCATCGGGAGGATTGATGATTGCCGTGAACTCTTCGATGCCAAACATTCCGAGGTTTGAAATAGTAAAGGTGCTTCCCTCCCAATCGGATGGCTGAAGCTTTTTGTCGTGCGCCTTCTGTGCCAGCTCTTTAACTTCAGCAGCTATATGTGAAAGTGATTTACTGTCTGCAAAACGTACTACGGGAACAACAAGTCCATCTTTTACTGCAACCGCCACACCGATGTGGATGTGTTGATTCTTTCTGATCTTGTCACCGAGCCAGGAGACATTCACGTCGGGATGCTGACGAAGTGCCGCAGCAGTAGCTTTGATCACGATATCATTGAAGGAAAGCTTCACCGGACTCACTTCATTCAGGCTCTTCCTCGCCTGCACCACTTTATCCATGTTGATCTCCATGGTGAGGTAGAAATGCGGCGCGCTGAATTTGCTTTCAGAAAGCCGGCGCGCAATGGTCTTTCGCATTTGCGATACAGGGACTTCCTCGAATCGCTCTTCTCCGACAACCGAAGGCAACACGACAGGAGCGCCTGCTTTTGCTGCAGCGGGCTCAGCTTCCGGCTTATAGTTTTCTACATCGCGCTTCGTTACGCGGCCGTTATCGCCAGTACCTTTGATTCGCGAAATGTCATACCCCTTTTCCCGCGCCATCATACGCGCAAGAGGTGACGCCTTGACGCGTCCTCCTGAAGGTTCAGCAGCAGTTTCAACCGCGGCCGCCTTCTTTTCAGGCTCCTGGGCTTTGGCTTCCGCCTTCGCAGGTTCCGCTTTGGCTTCAGATTTACCACCATCCTTCTGTTGATGTGCCTTCAGCAGCGTTTGCCAGTCGGCATCCTTGTCGCCAATGATCGCAAGAACGCCATTCACAGGCACAGCCTTGCCAGCCTCTGCACCCTGGTAGAGCAGCGTACCATCGTGATACGATTCATACTCCATGGTGGCCTTATCCGTTTCCACTTCGGCCAGCAGCTCGCCCTTCTTAACCTTATCTCCTACCTTCTTGGCCCACGATGCGATCACGCCTTCTTCCATCGTGTCGCTCATCTTCGGCATGAGGACGATCTCTGCTTTAATATTAGAAGTATCGATTGCCGCTTCTGATTTCTTTTCCGGGGATGCGCTCGCAACCTCTTCCCGAGGTTTTTCGGCTGCCTTCCCACCGTCGCCGCCCGACTTCCCTGCGCTTTCCAGCAGCGCTTTATAGTCTTCACCCTTTTTTCCCACCACGGCCAGGACATCATTAACCTTCACAGGTTCGCCTTCCTTGGCGCCGAGGTATAGGATGGTGCCCTCGCTGTACGACTCGTAGTCCATAGTGGCTTTGTCCGTTTCAATCTCGGCCATAAGCTCACCCGCTTTCACCTGGTCACCTACCTTTTTGTGCCACTTCGCGATAACACCTTCCTCCATGGTGTCGCTCATCTTGGGCATCCTAACGATTTCTGCCATTGATATTTGAGCTGTGTGTAACGACTAATTTTGATGAATACGGCCAAAAATAGGGCGAAATAGGTCCATATTCAAGCGGGCCGAAATTACAGGGGAATATTTCCAATCACAAACTCATATACCCACCCTCCCGTCGTAAAGCGGTTTTCTTCCAGTTTTGTGGCCCTGACACCAACCTCGAACTGCGGGCGCGTACGGAAAAAGTTCACGTCAAAGGTGAGTTCAGCGCCGGTACTCTGATAACGGGTGCCGGTATCGACGACGTACACCAGGCCGTTACCGAAATTGTAATAGTACTCCTTCCCTTCACCTTCACCATAGTCGTAGAACAAATTCAGTTTCACGCGCTGGATATTGAGCAGCGGGCCAATGGCGATGTCAGGGTACCACACAGGAAATGTATAGTTGCCTGAAATGGTAAAGAACTGCGTATTATGCGGATAGCTGTAACCACGGGGTTTGACCAGCCGGTTGCGAAACACGTAGGCATCCAGTTCGACGCGCTCCGGTGATTCCTGGTATCCTCCCGACAGATAAAGCGAATGGTGGCGGAATAAACCCGGAAAGAACAACGATCCGGAGGCTGTCCATTGCCAGCCCTCATAGTCGCCACCGAACGGCGTGCTGTAACTTTCGAAGTCGAGATACTGCGCAAACTTAGGATAGATGTCACGGTGGCTTTGCTTGAGCGCGTGCGTATAGCTCACAGCGAAGTGATTTGATATCAGCTTCCCGAAGTCCGTTATGTCTCGATAAAGAAACGACAGCGTATCATTGGCCGGAACATACCTGTCAGATCCTTCTATGACTGTACCCGAGCCCGTAGTTATCGTGCTGCGGAAGTCCTTCGTCATGGTCAGGCCAACGTTGTTTGAAATGGTGAGTGTAGTCAGGTACTTGGAACGCGTGAGTAAAAGCGGAATGGAAATGCCACCGCTCACGCCCGTTTCCTCCCAGGTAAACGCCACACGTCTGCGGTCGTCTGCGCTTAGGGCGAGAGTGGATTCGTCCTCACGCCGTCCATACCTGATGCCAGCATTGATGATTGGATACCATCCCTGGAAGCTCACATCTGCATGTACCTCGCCAGTGCGCTCGCTGATGTCGTATCGGTATCCGGCCGATAACAGTGTAGTACTCAGCACATCCTGCGAGGTAACACCGATATCTACGCCGCTAAGGCTGTTATCAACGTAAGGGCCCCACGTAAAAGGGTTTATGAGACCTGAGAATTTTGAATAAGGGCGCGATGGATACGCAGCGGGTTGCGCGTCGTTATCGGCAATGGCAGGGAGTATTGACTCCTGGGCAACCAGCGCTGAAGACAGCGGATCGAGCTTGCTATCGGCGGGATCGATTCGAATTCCACCCTCAGGATTGAAGGGAATCGTCACGATGTCCATACCGTCTCTTCCCTGCCGATTGAAATAAAGCTGCGTTCCATCGGAAGACAGTTCGGGATTATAACTACCATAGCGGCTTTGCGTGAGCTGTCGGATAACACCTGTCCGCAGATCGTATACTTCAATGTTGTCAATGCCATTGTAGGGAGCGTTGTAAACAAGATAACGATCCGTCAGCAAGGGATAACCGATGTTGCGCTTGCCCGCCGATAGAATTTCCTTCTCTTCTCCTGTGTTCGGATCGATGGTCACGACAGACTTTCCCTCGGAGGTTGTCTTCAGCGAAACGATCAACGCACCGTTCTCCGACCACCGAAACATAGAGTACATTGCATTGTCCGGATTGTCGAACACGCGCAGTTCACGTCCGGTCTCTACATCCAGCAGCACAAGGTTGTGGCGAAAGCTCATGTCGGATTGAAGTGTCACGACTTTTGTGCCATCGGGAGAAATAGCCGCGCCGACATAACGCGATCGCGGTCCGGTGACATCCCACATTCGTTTGGTGCTCTTGTCGTATGCGACGATAACGGTCGAGGTATGCCTTCTCCAGCGCGGATTGAAGCGATACTCATTCCAGACAACGCGTGATCCTCCTGCGGATAGCGACCCGGTTTCGTACAACAGCCCGATCACAGCAAGCTTTCGGTCGCCGTCAGGCGACACCAGTGAAATCTGATCGATGTCGGCAATACCACTTTTCATCGCAAGGACAGAGCCATCACGAAGGACTTGCGGATACAGGTAATCGGTGTACGCCCTGGTGTTGCGCGGGTTCACGCGTCGCGCCGGCGTCTCCTTGATGGTATCCGCCGCATCCCACATGTCCTGAAGATCCTTTGCCATCTCCTTATACAACTTTGTGATGGGCATGCCGGTCTCTTTCCGGATCGCATTGGAAAAGGTAAAGGGGACAAGGGACAGCCTCCAGGCATTGGCAGTGATGCGATCCCACACCAGCGGATCGCCGGTCTTCCACCTCAGGTAACTTACGAGGTGATATCCCAACACGTAATGATCTGGGATAAAATGTTTATAGGATCCGAGGGATTGCTTGTGATAATTGAAGACCCGCCCCTCGAGAAAGTTCGTTCGGAGTACAAGACCGAAGTGTGGAATCTTGCCTCTCCCCGTTGTCGTGATTGCTGTTTCAGTTGCGACCGCATCGCCTTCCCAGAACCACTGAGGAACTGCCAGGGTGGAAACAAATGACAGTCCGTAGTTTCCTGTCAGGTAGTACACGATTCGCGACATGCCGCGGTTTGCGTGAGCAAATTGGAGGATGTGACGCAGTTCGTGGGTAGCGATCATATCGAGCCACTCGTTGTTGCCAATGAAATTGTAGTTCTGCGCCGGCATGGTGAAGAACTCTGCGCGGCGTGGAAGAATGGAGACGAAGGCATTGGACTGTGCCGCTCGGCTCTGCAGAATTATGGAAGTCTTGAACGGTCGACCGGAAAGGGTGCGCACTTCTGATCGATAGAGACGTTCCATATTGCTTGCAATACGTTGCGCCTCAAGTTCAAAACCTTCAGGATATAGAATCCGGAAATTGGGGGTGTTGACCTGATACCACGAAACCGAAGGTGGAAGGTTCTCCAAAACATTTTGAGCAAAACCTGCAGTGAAAAAAAGGAAAAGCAGGAGCAGGCAAAGGGCTTTCTTCATCCGCCAACGGATTAATCAGAAGTGAAATATTCACTTCCCCGTCTGGAAAAACAAGCGGTTGCTGAAAAAAAGGCTATGCAACCGTCACTCCAGGACGATATCCATCGAGGTGACCGCGCTCGTCCGGAAGAAACCCAACGCCCCGTTTGAGAGATTATTGCGGCAGTTAGCAGGTGGCGGACTGTACATGCCCCCGTCGTTGTTGATCAGGTTAAACAAGTCATTGAAGAACACGTATGCCTCACGGGAAATGCTGAACGCTTCCACCGTGGCTTTGTCTCCCTTCGAAAAGAAGATGGGCATGGTGATGCCGTTGATCGCTTCGGCCAGCGCGATGTCGTCAGTGAAATAGATGTCCTCCGGATCGTTCAACGTGAGCGAGTCATTGCGATAGAAGTTGAACAGGTAGTAGTCGCGAGTCTCCTGCGGTTCCTTCGTATAAATGAGTACTTCATAGAAGCGACCCGGGAATTCCGGATCGGCTTGTTCTTCTTCGTTGATCTGATACTTCAGCGAATCGATGGTTGTTACCGGGTAAAGTGTGTCTTCACCCTCGTACTCCTCGCCGTCGGCCAGCACATTCAGCTTATAACTCTTGCCGATAACGCCGATAAACGGAATGACAGGTTTGTAGTATCCTACTGAATCTTCATGACCACTCGGATTGTGTACGAATTCCGTAACGACGCCATCGCTGTCGGTCACGGTCACCGTGGCGTCTGTAATTCGGGGTGTCTTTCCACTCGCGTAGAAATCGGTGCTGAGGCTGAGCTTGATGTAATGATACCCGGGTTTGTCTGTTACAAGGCCTTCGATCACGATTTTCGTGTCGGCGGGGTTGGTTCGGAGAATATATTCCTTTTCGCACGCCCCCAGTGCGACCAGGACGAAGAATGAGATTATCAGAATCAGTGTTCGTTTCATGGCATTAGAACGTGAAGTTGTACGTTACCGATGGCAGGATTGGGAACAGGTATACCAGGCGCGCTTCCTTTTCCGTGCCGTCTCCGATGATGTTGCCATCATCATCCTGTTTGGTACGCGTATAGATGGTGAACGGGTTCTGCTGGTTGTACACATTAAATATTGAGAACACCCATTCGCCTCTCCATTTCCGATTCGGACGGACCTTTTGACGCAGCGTTGCCGACAGATCGAGACGGTGGTAGTCGCTCAACCTGTAGCCGTTGCGTTCCGTGATGACGTCCGGATTGTAGTTTCCAAATTCGTATTTGCCCTCGGCGAGCGTGATCGGCCTTCCCGTTGCGTACGTGAAAGTCGCGCCGAAGGTCCATCGCTCGCTGTGCTCATACGCAGCCGTTATGTTAATGACATTGCGCCGGTCGTAGTTGGCGAAAAATTCGCGACCCAGGTTCACCCCTTCAATGTGTCGTGTAGTCCGCGACCACGTATAGCCCGCCATCCCCGTAAGCCGTCCTTTCTTCTTGTTCAGGAGGAATTCTACGCCGTACGATTCGGAGTTGCCCTGCCGGAATTCCGTGCTCAGATCGTGGTTGAAGAAAAGTTGAGCGTTGTCGGCGAAGTCTGTGACGTTGCGCATCTTTTTGTAGTACGCTTCAACCGAAAACTCCAGCGTGTTGTCGCGGAAGTTGCGGAAGTACCCGGCAGCATATTGATCCGCGATCTGAGGATTGAGATAGTAGCCGCTGGGATTCCAGGTATTAAACGGCACCGGTACTGTTCCCGATGCAATGAGGTGCGTGTTTTGCACCATACGGTTGTACGAAAACTTCAGCGACTGACCTTCTTTCAGGGAATAGAGAACACCTACGCGGGGTTCGACATTGACGTACGTCTTTATGTTCTCCCACGCATCGAAGTGAAGAGTATCCGTACGAATCACATGGGTATTGTCTTTAGGATCTTCATACACGAAGATATCGGCCTTGCCGATCTGCTGGAATATCGACAGTCGCACGCCATAATCCACCGTGATACGGTCGCTGATCCGCTGGCGGTTGCTGACATAAAACGCGTGGTCCAAAGCGTATTGCTTTTGAAGCTCGACCGTCGTGAAGATCGATCCGGGCGTGTTCGGCTTGATTTTACCGGGAGAAAACCTTCGACCTGTAATGTGATAGCCGAAAGTAATCTCGTTGTTGGGATTGATGTAGTACGAAAGGTCGTTCTTAAGGCTCAGCTCCTGTAAGTTGGACGTCCACTTGAGACCCGATGCGGGATCGAACACCTCGAGTGCATAATCGAAGTTGCTTGCGATGATCGACGTGTTGGAGAACAACCTGTCGTTGAACAGGTGGTTCCAACGGAACGTAGCGGTAGCGTTGCCCCAGCTGAAGCCCGCGTCGTCGCTGAATGAGAAGTCATCGCGACCCGCATAGAGCGCGACAAAGAACCGGTTGTTATTGTTGTGCCTCCAGTTGGCCTTGGCGTTGACGTCGAAGAAGTAGACAAGGTTATCCTCGTTCGCAGCGCGCAGGAAAAGGTCCGCATATGATCGGCGCGCCGAGATGATGTAGGAACTCTTTTCCTGGCGTATCGGACCTTCAATCATTATGCGACTTGCCATGCTTCCAATGCCACCTGTACCATGAAATTCGCGGTTGTTGCCGTCTTTGGTTCTCACTTCCAGGATGGAGGATAGGCGGCCGCCGAACCGTGCAGGGATGCCGCCCTTGTAGAGTTCGGAGTCCTTGATGACGTCGGCGTTAAAGACGGAAAATAGTCCGAAGAGGTGCGACGGATCGTACACCGGCGCCTCATCGATGAGTATCAGGTTCTGGTCGGCGCTTCCTCCCCGAACAAAAAAGCTGGAAGTACCCTCTCCTGCTGTTATGACGCCGGGCATCATTTGTACATTCTTAATGATGTCCACCTCACCAAAGAGCGCGGGGAGCTTGCGCACCTGGTTTACATCGATGGTGTTGCGGCTCATCTGAACATCGGCGACGTTTGCATCAATGGCTTCGTCTTCCACAACAATCTCCTGGATGTAGGTCGCTTCAGCTTCCATTGAAATGTTGCGGGTAACATTGCCGGTAAGTTCAACATCCACGCTAATGCTCTTGTATCCCACATAGCTGAATTGCAAGGTGTAGGAACCCCGTGGAAGACTCACGGAATAAAATCCGTAGGCGTTTGTTGTGGTTCCGGTTTGCAATGACGGGATGTATACCGTGACACCAATCAGCTCCTCGCCATTGGCTGCATCACGAACATACCCGCTGATGGTGGCTTTTTCCTGCGCGATGGCAGGCATTGATAGGGCAAGTGAAAAAATCAACCCCCAAGAGAGGTGTTTCATATGATCATTTTATCCGTTCCACATTCACAAAAACTAGCTCCGGCTGTATGACGACCTTTGATAACGAAAGGTTGCTTGCACCATTCTTTTTAACCCAAAAAAAGAATTGTTACTTTCGGGCAAACTATTCTGGATGTGTTCAGGCGATTGAAAGAATTGTATCGACAGTACAGGCCATATGTTCGAATAGACCTGGTAATGTATGGCGTGCTCATCCTCCTCATCATCCTCTATTTCATCATCAGTATTTTCCTCGATTAACCCCATCCATTCCTCTTTTCTCGCTCTCACTCCCACACTGTTCACCCCAAACGCAGGAAATTCCTTCGGGTTGCGGTAAAAAGGAACGGATTAAAATTTTTTTGAGTTTGTGATTTATTTTGATATCTTTATGATATCAAATAGATATCAACTGTAGAATTATATGAGCAAGGAAAAAGAATATGTACCCGTATCGGGGTACGTGATGCTTCTGGTGGTTTTCATTTTGATAATCCTCATGGTGGTACTACTATCGAAGCCATCAACGGCATATTTGGGAGGCATACTCAGTCTGTCGTTGATTATTCTGCCCGGGTTTTTCTTTGTTAACCCAAACTCTTCACGCGTACTGGTCCTGTTCGGAGAATATAAGGGCACGGTGAAGAAGAACGGCTTTTTTTGGGTGAATCCCTTTTTCTCCAAGCGTGCCATATCGCTGCGAGCGCGAAACTTCGACAGTGAAAAGATCAAGGTGAATGACAAGGTGGGTAATCCCATTCAGATCGGTGTGATCCTTGTCTGGCAGGTTGAGGATACATTCAAAGCTGCCTTTGAAGTAGACAACTACGAGAACTTTGTACGCATTCAGAGCGATGCGGCGGTACGCCGGCTTGCGGGCATGTATCCTTACGACAACTTTGATGATGACACGGAAGTGACCTTGCGCTCCGGTCATGAAGAGGTGAACAGTGCCCTGGAGCAAAACCTGAAGAATCGTTTGGACATTGCTGGTATTCGTGTCGTTGAAGCGCGCATTGGATACCTCGCCTACGCGCCGGAGATTGCGGGCGCTATGTTGCGCAGGCAGCAGGCCACCGCCGTAGTAGCAGCGCGGTACAAGATTGTGGAAGGTGCGGTGAGTATGGTGCAGATGGCACTGGACCATCTAAGCAGGGAAAAGATTGTAGATCTCGACGAGGAACGAAAGGCGGCTATGGTCAGCAATCTCATGGTTGTGCTCTGTGGCGATAAAGATGCTACCCCCGTGGTAAATGCAGGAACACTGCACAACTAGATTGCCGGCCGGCATGGAAATGATGGATATTTTTTAATGGCACAGAAGAAACCATTTGTACTTCGAATTGATCCTGAGTTATTGAAAGCGGTGGAAAAGTGGGCCGCCGACGAGTTCCGAAGTACTAATGGACAACTGGAATGGTTGATCACCAAGGCGTTAAAGGAAGCGGGGCGCTTAAAAGCAAAATAGCAGTAAGGTCGGGGATTTGGAGCGCGGCAACGGATGCATTAATTTGGGCCTCGTCGCATCCGTTAATTCTGTCGCCATGAAAAGGTTAGCCAACCGTCACTTCCTCCTGGTCCTGATCCTGTTCCTCATCCACCCTATTGTGCGCGGTCAGGACTACCTCGTAACAACGAGTTCTGACACCCTGCGTGGCGAAATACGCCCGCTCATGTTTGGGCCCGAGAAAAAGGTGCAAGTCAGGACCGCCGAAGGGAAGGAAATATACAGCATACTACAGACGCGGTACTTTGTCCTTGACGGCGTTTCCTATTTTCCCATCAGGGGACCAGAGGGCTACACCTTCATGCAACTGGTGAAAGAAGGGTATCTTAGTCTTTACCGCTTCCAACCTGAAAAGTCTAACGTGTATAGCGGTACGTTCCTTCGCAAAGCCGATGGAACCGGAATCGAATTGCCTAACATCGGCTTCAAAAAACAAATGACGGATTTTCTTGCCGACTGCGAAGACGTGACTTCACGCATTGAAAGCGGCGACCTGAAGAAGACGGATCTTGATGCCATAATTGACAGATACAACGCCTGCATTAACAGTCGGACACAAGGTGTCCGCGAAGATATTCAAGTACGGGTGGAAGCTAAGTCGACACTGACATTGTGGAATGAACTGGAAGCAGCCATCGAAAAAGAAGGCAACTTTGAAAACCGGGAAACCGCGCTTGAGATGGTAGCTGACATTCAAAACCGCATAGGTCGTGGTGAGAAAGTCCCGAACTTTATCATCCAGGGGTTAAAGAGCGCTATTGGCGACCGACCTGCGCTCACCGCGCCCCTCGACAAAGCACTGGCGTCCCTCGAAAAGTAAGGGACATTTAAGCCCTGCGCACAACAGCAAGTATCCGCCTACGATCGGCTATCAGAACATAGACCGAACACAAGGCCACAACCCAGGCCAGGATAAAGAGATATCCGCCATCTCCCTGCACTTCGATGCCGAGTTTGGTAAAGTGCATTCCAATTGCACCGACCATTAGCCCTAATGCAAGTGCAGCACCCAACCAGGCAGTGCGATTCAACAGCAATAGTATTACGGCGACGAGTTCTGCCACACCGACACCGATGCGACCCCACGGCTCCATCCCCACGGTCGTGAAAATATACACCGATTCAGGAGCAGCCCCGAACTTGAAATACAGCGTTTGAAAAAGGATAAGGGCGGCGATTAGTCGGGCACCGAGGTATAGAATTTTTTCAAGCATATTCTGTGGGGTTGTGGGGCCATACTAAAGTAGTAATTTTGACCCTCCATTACCGATACGCTCTTCAACTATTTTCATTTGGTATCGTACCGTATGGATAAGTAGACTCAACTTTTTTTGCGATGTCAACGATAAAGCCTATCCGGCCCGATTATAAACCATTGGCTCTCCGATCAAAAGATGAGGAAGTCTTCCTGGAGGGCCCACGCACCCGAATGTTCGAATTCTTTTTCGTTCTGCGGGTCTTGCGCGATTTTATAAGAGGCTTCCGTATGCTCCACTTTGTGGGACCGTGTATCACCGTCTTTGGCTCTGCCCGATTCAAAGAGGACCACGAATACTACAAGAAGGCGTATGAGGTAGGAAAGAAACTGGCCGAGGCCGGCGTCACTGTCCTCACGGGTGGCGGACCCGGTCTCATGGAAGCCGCCAACCGTGGTGCCTGGGAAAACGGCGGGATCTCCATTGGATGCAACATCGAGTTGCCGCATGAGCAGCGACCGAATCCGTACATGCATCGCTGGGTAAACATGCGCTACTTTTTCGTGCGAAAGGTGCTGTTAGTAAAGTACTCGTTTGCTTTCGTCGTCATGCCCGGCGGACTCGGAACGATGGATGAGTTCTTTGAGATTCTCACGCTGATTCAAACCGGCATTATCAAAGATTTCCCAGTCGTACTTATCGGCAAAAAATACTATGAACCTCTGGCTGAGCAGCTGAAACAAATGGTGGCGCATGGCACCATCGACGAAAAGGATTTGAAACTCGTACTCATTACGGACGACATCGACGAGGCAAGCAAGCATGTTCAGGAATACGTGATGCGCAATTACAAAGTCACGAGAATGAAGCCTTCACGCTTCCTCAGGGAAGAAATCACGAGGGCGCACCGGAATCAGAAAGCTAAGTCATAACGGTTCCCAGGAACCTTGCGGATCAGACATTAAACTTCCTCGCACTACTTTGAGGGGAGACTTGATGTTGTTCGTGTAAATGGACCCGGTACCCAGTCCCTGTGGAATGGTCGGATTGTACGATGAAACGAACTGACCGATAGCATTCAATCCAATGCTCGATTCCAGCGCCGATGTTATCCACCAGCCAATCCCCCGCTCTTCAGCTTTGCTGATCCATTCTCTGGCGTGTAACATCCCCCCGTGCAGCGTGGGTTTCAATACAATAAATGCAGGCTTGATGATGTTCAGCAGCGCGTCCTTTTCGCCTTCTCTTCCAATGAGCTCTTCATCCAACGCAATGGGTATGGGCGACTTTTTGCAGATGTCGGGCATTTCGGACAAACCAGCCTTTATAGGTTGCTCGATGGAGTGCACACCAAACTCCGAAAGACGATTGAGCTTTTCGAGTGCCTCATCAGGCGCAAACGCACCGTTCGCATCGAGTCGCAAAGTGATCTGATCTTTCTTGTGCGCGCTGCGAAACGCGCGAAGCATGCTGCACTCCTCTTCGAAATCACAACCACCCACCTTAATCTTGATACATGAGAATCCGCGGTCAACGAGCTGATTCGCCTGCCGAAGCATCGACTCTACATCGTTCATCCACACCAGACCGTTGATCGGAATGGATACGCCACGGACAAAGTCATTGTCGAACAACAACCTCTTACCCCCATGAACAAGGTCAAGTAGCGCAGTTTCAAGTCCAAAAGTTATCGATGGGAAACCCACAGGGACAATGCTTCTCACCCATTGCTCTATGTCCGAAGGCACTTCTTGTCCTGCGACCCGCTGCAAGACATCAGCAAGTGTCGTCTCAAAATACGACACGTCGTCTACGCTGAGGCCGGGTAGCGGTCCGCACTCACCCACACCGACGACACTGGGATTGCGGGCGTCGAAGATCCGGATGAACCATGAGCGTTTGTCGCGCATAGAACCGCGCGACGTACGCGCGTCAAATCCAAACACAAAGGTCTTTGAAAAGAAACTTCCGGAAAGCGGCATGCGCAATGTTACGAATTTACTGTGTTACTTTGCGGCCAAATGAAGCCGGTTCACCTGCACGAATACACGTATGAACTTCCGGATCATCGGATCGCTCGATATCCCCTGCCCCAGCGCGACCGGTCGAAGCTCCTCGTGTATCTACAGGGAAAAATAGAACACGCTGTTTTTAACCAGCTCGACGAACACCTTCCGCAGAACAGCATTCTCTTTTTCAACGACACCAAAGTAATTCCTGCACGGTTGTTCTTGCGGAAACCGACCGGAGCCGTAATCGAAGTTTTGCTACTTACCCCGGTATCACCTTCTGCGTCAGTTGCCCATATCATGGGCAGCCGGCAATCCTGCGTATGGCAATGCACGATCGGCAATCTGAAACGCTGGTCAGAAGGCACTTCACTCAAACTTGACGCGGGAGGACATACGCTGGAAGCAAACCTGGTGGATCGCGAAAAGGGGCTCGTCGAATTTCGCTGGAGCGATAACGTAACTTTTGCCACAATTCTCAGCCGCGCTGGTGTCATGCCGCTTCCACCCTACCTGCGACGTGATGCAGAACAAGCCGACCGCGAACGGTATCAGACTGTCTACTCACGCATCGAAGGGGCCGTCGCCGCACCAACAGCCGGTCTTCACTTCACGGAGCAGGTGTTTGATAAGCTCAGGTCGCGGGGCTTCGCTACCGATTTCTTAACACTGCATGTCAGTGCAGGTACGTTCCTTCCCGTTAAGCACGCTGACGCTGCCCAACACGTCATGCATGCCGAGCATGTCACCATAACGCGTAACAACATTCAGAATCTGCTGGATGGAGAAAAGGCCGCAATTGCTGTTGGAACGACTTCCATGCGAACGCTGGAAAGCCTCTACTGGTATGGAAGGGAATTATTGGAGCGCGGTGACGCTCCGTTCAATATTACTCAGGATGTTGTCAGGCATCTTCAACCTGGAGGTCCACCGGCGAAGGATGCCTTTGTCCGCATTCTTCAATACATGGATGAGCAGAAAGTAGACGCGCTTCATGGGCAGACGTCGATCTACATCTTACCCGGTTACGAATTTCGTGTATGTCGCGGTTTGATCACAAACTTTCACCAGCCAGGATCAACGCTGTTGTTGCTGATAGCAGCCTTCATTGGTGAGGACTGGAAAAAGGTGTATGAGGAGGCCCTGGAACGCGACTACCGTTTCCTCAGTTTTTGTGACAGTTCCCTGCTGCTTCCCTGACGATTTATTTGGTAACGTCGACGATTCGGACTTCAACACGACGTCCTTCTTCCTTGGATTGTGCCTGATTCGTCGCACCATACCCTTTGGCAACGATACGACGACGGACGATTCCGCGGTGATTCAGGTAATCAAGCACGGTGATGGCGCGCTTGTTGGAAATTTCCCTGTTGAATTCCTCCGATCCTTCCGCGGAAGCAAAACCGGATATTTCCACACCAAGAGCAGGATTGTTCTTGAGGATTTCCAGGATCTTGTCGAGTTCAGCGTTGTATTGCGATTTGAGATCGCTCTTGCCGGCATCGAAGTAAACTTTCACCAGCTTATTCAGCAAGCTCTTATCATATGCCGGCGCAGCAGGCGCCGTCTTGCCTTTAGCAGCTTCTTCGGTTACCCGGAAGGTAGGCAGCGAGAAGATCTCCTTTCCCTGGACCAGTTTTCTTTCGAACTTGCTTTCATCGCTTTCGTCGTAGTAGTAAGTGCGTGTTGCAACCTGGAGCTTTGAGTTCTCTTCCTCATTGAAGTTGATGTTGTCGATGCTGTTTTGCATCTGGATAAGTTCAACAAGGTAGTCGATTCCTTCCTGGTCGCCAGCGGCCATGAGGTCGATCATCATGTCGTATACATCCACATTGCCATCCTGAACCAGCTTCGCCTCATGCGTTTTTCTAAGGCTCGTCTTTTGGTCCTGGTTCGTGTCGTAAAAAGCGTTCTTCACGGACACCTCCTGCCCCACAACCACATCGAACTGCTTAATGGTCTTCAGGCTGATCTGTTGAAACAGTTCGTAGAAGTAGGACTGATTCGGTATGTGAATGTTGAGCGTATAGGGAAGGAATCCTTCCGACTCAACTATGATGTCATAATTCTTCGCGGGCGGAAGAATGACAAGATAGTTGCCCGTCTCCGGATCAGGGCTGTACACGAAATCCAATCGCTTGTTGGTTTCGTTGTCAATCACATATATCGTTGTCGGCATCGGCTTGCCCGTCTCAGCATTCAGGATTTTTCCTTTCAGCATCGTGAGCGGGATGTTGCGCGACTCCTCAGGCATGTCGATGTAGTAGATATCCTGGGCGCCCTGTCCTCCCTTTCGATCCGATGAGAAGTAACCGCGCGTACCATCTGCGATCAAGGTGAAGTAGTTATCATTAGCCGTCGTGTTGATCGGGTAGCCCATATTCTCAGGGCGCGTCCACTTGCCATTGACGAGCATTGTCTTGAAGATATCGCGTCCGCCCATGCTGCGCGGACCATCGCTGGTGAAGAACAGCGTTTGTTGGTCGGGGTGAATAAACGGTGCGTCCTCGTTGGCAGCGGTGTTCACTTCCGGTCCCAGGTTTACAGGTGCCGACCAGTTGCCGTCGGCTTTTTTATCGATGCGATAGATGTCGAGTCCTCCGTGTCCTCCTATCCTGTCACTCGCGAAGTAGATCGTCTTTCCATCAGGCGTAATACTCGCAGTCGATTCAAGATACTTCGGTGTGTTGAGTGTATTGGCAACAACTGAGGGTTTCGACCACGTCTCACCGGTGCGTTCGATAACAAAGATACTGCCGGGGTCGCTCGCGCCGCCCATAAAGATCAGCATGCGTTGTCCGTCGGCAGAGATCCCGGCCGTTCCAACATTGTACTCGGATGCAACGGGCACCACCTTTGGCTCTGACCATGTGCCGGAGGTGTTGTACGAAATGTAAACTTCTTCTATAAACTTATCTCCCGAACGCGTCTTACCCGTGTTGGGACGAAGCGCTGTAAACGCAAGGACACTCTCATCGGCAGACACCACGGGGTTGTATTCCGTGTACTGCGTGTTGATGACGTTGCTCATCCGGGTCACTTTTGTGCTTCTGGGTACAGACATAAACACGACAGCGTTGTTCGCCTGCTCCAGTGCCAGGTCAGCCATTGCCATCGCTTTCTTGTCTGCCTTGTTTGATAGTTCCTTAAACTTTGTGAAAGATGCTATGGCTTTTTGAAGATCTTCTGCACGCAGGTAAAGATTTCCGAGGTCGTAGTGAACGCTAGCCGGAACTGACGCACCGTTCTTAAGGGCATACTCCAGGTAGGGAATTGCTTCCAGTTGTTTGTCGGTCAGGACAGAGTTCGTCAAACAGACACCCACCTTATAATGCACCATGGGATCTTTAACGCCGCCCTGGATTGCCTGCAGGAAAAGCGGCAGGGCTTCCTCATAGTTACGAATCCCAAAATAGCGTTCTGCATCAGAAAGGGACTTCGAGCTTTGTGCAAAAGCAGCTGAAGCTAACGCCATCAGGAAGAAAAGCACGTAGTATGGTTTCATGTACCAAAAAGTTTAGATCCGACAGGAATTCTATCCAAAGCCGGTGTAACAACCGTAAAAAATCTTAACACGGCCCATGTTTGTCGACATGAACCCTTAATCCTTAACACATATCGCGCATGCGCGGAATAATTATTTTTTGAGCCGTTACCGTGCGCTCACAGCTTCTGGAAACAACTCACGAAACATAAAGATGAGGAGCGGGCCAAAATCAAACCGGGTAAAAACATCCATGTAAGAACCCGGGTAATTTTATTATGAAAAATGAACATTGAATGAAAGAGTGTGACCGTGCAGTCGTGCTTTGTGACGTACCCTTAGCGCGCTCTTTAGGAATTTAACCAGAATATTAGAATTTTAGCGCTTTGCTGCGACTGACATGAAGTCATTTTTTGCAAAACTTCTCGCCCTTCAAGAGGGTGAGGGTTCACGTGTAACTTCATTATTGCTCATGGGATTTCTCATGGGCATGTTCCTGGCCACACTCACGGTGGCCTCGTCAGCG